>JANOOW010000458.1:0-8644 GCA_031421555.1 Hyphomicrobiaceae bacterium
CCGAGTTCCCAAACCGGGCGAAGCGGGTCATCAGCATCCTGAAAACGATGCACGGCGGCAAAGACTACGACCCGGCGTTCGGTTTGCGGCAGCGCGGCAGCGGCCCTTACGCTGACCAGATCGCCGCGCGATTCCGTCTCGCTCTGCAGCGTCTGGGCATGAACCAGCGCCACTTGAAACTGCGCACGGACCTGTTCCGCGCACCTGTGCCAAAAGGGGGACAGATGAAATTGTTTTGACGTTGCCTGCTTTGACTATGGGCAGGGCCTAAGCAACATCGGCCATGTCGCATGCCGATTCGCTTCTACGCGCTTCATTCGAGCTGGAGGAGGTGTCGCTCCGCCTTCACGGCGGTCCGATCTGCGGCGTCGACGAAGCGGGCCGCGGACCCTGGGCGGGGCCGGTCGTTGCAGCGGCGGTGGTGCTCGATCCGGCAAACATCCCGGTTGGTATCGAGGATAGCAAGATCCTCAATACCGATGCCCGCGAGTGGCTGTACCCGCGTATCCTGGCGAGTTCGCAGGTGGGGGTGGGCATCGCCGACGTGCATCGGATCGATCGCGACAACATCCTGCACGCCACCATGTGGGCGATGCAGCAGGCGGTCGCAGGTCTCGCGGTGCTGCCAAGGCTCGCGCTGATCGACGGTAACCGGTCGCCGCTATTAAAGTGCGAGGCCCGCGCCATCATCAAGGGCGATGCAAAATGCCTGTCGATCGCTGCCGCCTCGATCATCGCCAAGGTCACGCGCGATCGCATCATGATCTCACTCGGACTGGAGCTTCCGGGTTACGGCTTCGAGCGGCACAAAGGCTATGGCACGCCGGAACACATCGGGGCCCTGGCCCGGCTGGGCGTCACGTCCTATCATCGGCGCTCGTTCAAGCCAGTGCAGCTGGCCTTGGGGTTCGGCTGAGTTAGCCGTCCTCGTCTCCGATTGAGGCGCGCCGCCATGACAAATCCCGCCGGCCTGACTGCCGTCGATATGCTTGCAGCCTTTGCTAGCCGTGCGCTGTCGCCGGTCGAAGTGACGCGCGCCGTGATCGATCGCGTTGAACGTGCCGAGCCCAAGTTGAACGCACTCTATGCGTACGACCCGGATGCGGCGTTGTCCGCAGCGCGCGCTTCCGAGCAGCGGTGGAAGGATGGCACCGCACGCGCGCTCGAAGGTGTGCCGGTGACGATCAAGGAAAACATCCGATCAAAAGGCGTCGCGATGCCGCTCGGCACGGCGGCGACCGTTTTGATGCCGGCGGCGGACGATGCCCCGCCATCCGCACGGCTGCGCGAAGCCGGCGCGGTTATCATCTCGAAGACCACGATGCCCGACTACGGCATGACGTCGTCGGGTCTATCGAGTTTTCATCCGCTCACCCGAAATCCCTGGGATCTTTCAAAGACCCCTGGTGGCAGCTCGTCCGGGGCAGGTGCCGCGGCGGCAGCTGGCTACGGTCCGTTGCACGTTGGGACCGACATCGGCGGTTCGATCCGGCTGCCCGCGTCCTGGTGCGGCGTGTTCGGCCTGAAGCCTAGTTTTGGGCGCGTGCCGATCGATCCGGGCTATTTTGGCCGCGTGGCTGGTCCGATGACACGCACGGTGCGGGACGCAGCACTCTTGATGCGCGAGCTGTCCAAGGCAGACGCTCGCGATGGCATGAGTTTGCCGCCGCACACGATCGACTGGACGCAGCTCCACCGCGACATGAAAGGCTTGCGGCTCGGCTTCCATCTCGAAGCGGGCGCCGGGTTGCCAGTCGATCCGGAGGTCCAGCGGTGTGTCGAAGACGCGGTGCGGTCGTTCGAAGCAGCAGGCGCGATCGTCGAGCCGATGCGCCCGTTCTTCACGCGCGACATGCTTGACGGCATGGACCGGTTCTTCCGCGAGCGCGCATGGCTCGATCTTTCCGCGTTGCCGGGCGAACGGCGAAACATGGCGCTGCCGTATATCCGGGAGTGGGCGGCCGCGGCAGAACACTACACGGGCGCGCAGGTGTTCGACGGCGTGAACCAGATGCTGGCCATGCGGCAAGCGGCAATCGCGGCATCGGGGCCATTCGATTTCGTACTGTCGCCAGTGGCGCCGGTGCTAGCGTTCGCAGCCGGCCTGTGCTCGCCGATCAATGATCCGCATAGACCGTTCGAGCACATCGCATTCACGCTGCCCTACAACATGAGCGATCAGCCGTCGGCATCCGTCAACGCAGGGTACGCGGCGAGCGGGCTGCCCATCGGTTTGCAAATAACAGGTAAGCGTTTCGATGACATGGGCGTCTTGCAGATGGCATACGCCTTCGAGAAAATGCGCGGCCCGCAAAGGCCTTGGCCGGAATTCTGATTTCGCTATCCGTGTGATCGATAGCTGACCTTCACGTGGTGCGCTACTGCAGCACCGAGCCCCCGACTAGGTTGACGCCACCATTCGTGCGCGCCATTTCAGGAGGCTTCGATGACCACGGCCAGACGTTTGCAAGATAGGATCGCTCTGGTCTTCGGCGCTGGTTCGATCGGTCCAGGGTGGGGTAACGGTAAGGCCTGCGCGGTCGCGTTTGCCCGCGCCGGTGCAAATGTCGTCTGTGCCGACATCGGACTTGGCGCGGCGCAAGAGACGGCGGGTATCATCAACGAAGAGGGCGGCAAGGCCGTGGCGCTCGCTTGCGACGTGACGAAAACCGCCGAGGTAAAATCAGTCGTCGACCGTTGCGTGCACGAGTTCGGCCGCATCGACATTCTACATAACAACGTCGGGCACGCGAAAATGGGCGGCCCGGTCGAACTCAGTGAAGAGGATTGGGACCGCGAACTCGACATCAACTTGAAGGGTGTGTTCCTCGCCTGCAAGCACGTGCTGCCGTTCATGGTGGCGCAAGGCCGCGGCTCGATCGTCAATATCTCATCAGCGGCGGGCTTGCGCTATGTCGGCTACGACTATGCGAGCTACTATACGGCAAAGGGGGGGCTCAATCAGCTCACCGTCGGCCTGGCTTTGCAGTATGCCCGGCAAGGCATTCGCGTGAACGCAATTTGCCCCGGCTTGATGGATACCCCGATGATCTACGATCAGATAACCACCGCTTATGGTTCAAAGGCGGAAATGGTGGCAAAGCGTCACGCCGCTTGTCCGACCGGCCGCATGGGGACGGGCTGGGATGTGGCGAACGCCGCCGTTTTTCTCGCTAGCGACGAGGCTTCATACATCAACGCCGTCATTTTGCCGGTCGATGGCGGCCTGACAGCACGCGCGCTCTGACCGATCGGCCTTCTCAAAGCCCGCGCCACGCGCTAGTTCATTGCCAATGAAGGGCAAAACGCGCGACGGCGGCAATCAATGCAAGTGATCGTAGGTTCGAAGCCACTGCCGCCGGGCATGCACGGACCAGTGCTGGCGATCGGTAATTTCGATGGCGTGCATCGTGGCCATCAAGCGTTGCTGGCCAAGGCGAAGAGCGCTGCCTCGCGCATTGGCGCACCGGCCGGGGTGATGGTTTTCGAACCGCATCCGCGGGTTTTTTTTCGCCCCGACCTGCCACACTTCCGGCTGACATCGCACGAGCGGCAGATGCAACTTCTGGAGGGTTACGGGCTCGATCTTGCAATCGTGCAAACCTTCGATGCCGGCTTCGCCAAGCTGTCGGCGCGCGCTTTCATCGAGGACGTATTGGTGGCGGGGCTCGCCATGAGGCATGTGGTTATCGGCTATGACTTCAGCTTCGGGCAAAACCGCAGCGGCAACCCGGAAATGATGCGCGCGGCCGGCGCCGAACTTGGCTTCGGCGTGACGGTCATCCAGCCAGTCGGCAACGGCGGCGGCGTATATTCATCGAGCGCCATTCGTGGGCTTCTGGCACAGGGCGACGTCGCCGGCGCCAATCTCGCCCTCGGCCATCGCTGGCGCGTGACGGGGCACGTCATCGGCGGCGCCAAGCGTGGCACGGGACTTGGCTTCCCAACCGCCAACGTCGCGATGTTGGCCGGCACCAGCCTGGGGCATGGGATCTACGCGGCGTGGGTCTACGTCGACGGTGAGCGCCATCGCGCCGCTGCATACTTCGGTACCCGCCCGCAGTTCGACAACGGCGCGCCCATCCTCGAAGTGTTCCTGCTCGATTTCGACGGCGATCTTTACGGCCGCGAGATCAGCGTCGCCTTCGTCGACTTCATTCGCGTCGATGGCGCTTTTGCCGGCGTCGACACGCTCAAAGCACAGATGGCAGCCGATTGCGCCCGGGCTGGCGATATCCTCGCAGCCGTCGAGCGTGACGATCCGCTCGTGGGATTGCCGCTGGCCTCCGCCTGATCTGGATGTCTCAGCTGTGCGCGGTGACCTTTCGGGCGATCCGGCGGACGTACGCTGCGTACTCGGACTTGCCGAGCTTCTGCAACCATGGCTCCATCTGTTCGATCGATGTGAAGTTGTAGCGCAGAGCGATTTCCTCTGGGCATGAGATCTTCATGCCTTGCCGCTTTTCCAAGGTCGCGACGAACTGGCACGCTTCGAGCAAACTGTCGTAGGTGCCGGTGTCCAGCCAGGCAAAGCCGCGGCCCATGCGCTGCACGCTGAGTTTGCCCGCTTCGAGATAGCAGCGATTGACGTCGGTGATCTCGAGTTCGCCGCGCGCCGATGGTTTGATGCTCCGGGCGTAACGAAGCACGTCAGTGTCGTAGAAATAGAGACCGGTGACGGCCCAATTCGACTTGGGCGCAGAAGGCTTTTCCTCAAGACTGGTCGCCCGGCCTTTGGCATCGAATGCCACTACGCCGTAGCGCTCTGGATCACGCACCTCGTAGGCGAACACGGTGGCACCGCTGGCCGTGCCGCGGGCGTTGCTCAGCATCGCCGGCAGGTCGTGTCCGAAGAAAATGTTGTCGCCGAGGATCAGCGCGCATCTCTCACCGCCGACAAAATCTGCGCCGATGATGAAGGCCTGCGCAAGCCCGTCCGGTTTTGGCTGGATGGCGTAGGTCAGCTTGATGCCGAACTGTGCGCCATTACCGAGGAGCGCCTTGAACTGTGCTTGATCGTGCGGCGTAGTGATGATGAGAACGTCGCGAATGCCGGCCAGCATGAGCACCGAAAGCGGATAGTAGATCATCGGCTTGTCGTAGACCGGCAGCAGCTGTTTCGACAGCCCGAGCGTCAACGGATAGAGCCGCGTGCCGCTGCCGCCCGCCAGAATAATGCCTTTCATATTCAATCCCCCGAGAAACTAGCTAAACTTTCGGTGCACCCAATACGCCAGCGAGGCATGTGCGCATCGCGGCCTCCCATTGCGGCAGTTGGATGCCGTATGTGCGTGCTAATTTGGATGTATCGAGTTTCGAATATGACGGCCGGTGTGCCTTCGTTGGGAAGCCGGCGGTGGTAATCGCTTTGACGGGAACCGAAGGACCGTCCAGGTCTTTCGATGCGGCCATGATGGCGCGGGCAAACCCGCACCAGCTCGTTTCGCCGTCCGATGCCAAATGGAATACGCCGAAGGGGGACGCAGCGGCCGATGGATTGGCGATGCGTTCGGCGATCGTGGCCGATGCCTCGGCGATGTCGGCAGCGAACGTTGGACTACCGCGTTGGTCGTCGACGACGCGCAGTTCGGGACGCTCGGCTGCCAACCGCAACATCGTCTTGAGGAAGTTCGCCCCGTCCGCACTGCAGATCCAGGACGTGCGCAACACCACATGGCGCGGGTTTACCAGTGCGACCGCAGCTTCGCCAGCGAGCTTCGATGCGCCGTAGACGCCTTGCGGTCCGGTCGGATCAGTCTCGACGTAGGGTGTTGTTTTCTTCCCGTCGAAAACATAGTCGGTCGAAAAATGGATGATGGCGGCACCGGCGCGGGCAGCTGCGCTCGAGATTGCGGCGGCACCGTCGCGGTTGATCGCGAATGCTTCGGCCGGTTCGTCTTCGGCACGATCCACAGCCGTGTAGGCCGCGGGGTTGATCACGACCGATGGCCGGGCTGCGGCTATCGCATAGGCAAGTTCGGCTGGCCGCGTCAGATCATATTCGGGACGCGCCAGAACCGTCACATCGAAACCACGCGCTGGCAGCACACGGGCGAGGCTCATCGCCACCTGTCCCTTGCCACCGATCAGTACAACGCGCCGGTTGCTCATGACTTTAAAGTCGCGGTATCGACAAGACCGAGCCGTTCGCCACTGTAGACACCGGCACGCAGCGGCTGCCACCAGGATGAATTTTCGAGATACCAGCGCACTGTTTTTTCGATCCCCGTTTCGAACGTTTCGAGCGAGCGCCAGCCGAGCTCGGTCTCGATCTTGGTCGGATCGATGGCGTAGCGGCGGTCGTGGCCAGGCCGATCCTTGACGTAGGTGATCAGCGAACGACGCGGCTTGCCGGCTGGCCGCAACCGGTCGAGGATGTCGCAGATCGAGTGTACGACGGTGAGGTTCTCCATCGGCGCACGCCCGCCGACGTTATAAGTCTGGCCGGCGCGGCCTTGCTCCAGCACCAGCGCCAGCGCCTTAGCGTGATCGTCGACGTACAGCCAATCGCGCGTTTGCAGGCCGTCACCGTAAACCGGCAGCGGCTTGCCTTCGAGCGCGTTGAGAATGACGAGCGGGATCAGCTTCTCGGGGAAGTGATAGGGCCCGTAGTTGTTCGAGCAGTTGGTGATCAACGTCGGCAACCCATAAGTCTCGTGCCAGGCGCTGACGAGATGATCGGACGCCGCCTTGCTCGCTGAATAGGGCGATCGCGGGTCGTAGGGCGTGGTCTCGAGAAAATAGCCGTCTGGCCCGAGGCTGCCGTATACTTCATCGGTCGAAACGTGCAGGAAGCGAAATGCGGATTTGCGTGGTTCGGGGAGGGCACCCCAGTAGGCGCGCGCGGCCTCGAGCAGCGTGTGCGTGCCGACTATATTGGTGCTGATGAATTCAGCCGAGCCGGTGATCGAGCGGTCGACGTGGCTTTCGGCCGCCAAGTGCATGATTGCATCGGGCTGCGTTTCGGCGAACACAGCGTCCATCGCGGCGCGATCGCGGATGTCGGCCTTCACGAAGCGGTAGCCAGATTTGCCGTCGATCGATGAAAGGGACGCAAGGTTGGCTGCGTACGTCAGCGCGTCGACGTTCACGACGTGCCAACCTTTAGTCGCGACCAGGTACCGGCATAGCGCCGATCCGATGAAGCCTGCTCCGCCTGTGACAACGACTTTCATGTGCGCTTTCTAGAGTTCAAAACAGGGGCGGCAGGTCGCGGAGCCGGGGCAATCTCGTATCCTTATCGGATAGAACGGCGTTTCCAGCTTTCACCGGCCACGCGATGCCTAAATCAGGGTCGTTCCACATCACGCCACCATCGTTGGCGGGCGCGTAGACATTCGACACCTTGTAGAGCACTTCCGTGTCCGGTTCGAGCGTGCAAAAGCCATGTGCGAAGCCGATCGGCACGAGGATTTGCGTCCAATTCTCGGCGGAGAGTTCGGCGCTGACATATTTTCCGTAAGTGGGTGACGCGCGTCTCAGGTCCACTGCGACGTCGAGGATCCGGCCCTTCGTGACGCGAACGAGTTTGTCCTGGCCAAATGGCGCCGTCTGAAAATGCAGACCGCGGATCGTGCCCACGAGGGCTGATCGCGAGTGGTTGTCCTGCACGAACTCCATGCCGATGCCGGCTGCTGCCAAGGCGGCGCAGCTGTAGACTTCCGAGAAAAAGCCGCGGGCATCGCCGAAGCGTTTGGGCCGGATCAATTTGACGTCCGGAATCGCCAGTGCCTCGATTTCCATTCACTGCTCACGCGCTAACTGAAGATCGCTCCTGATAGCCCTTGAGGAGGGCTCGGCACAAGCCGGTTACGGATTGGCGTCCGCTTTTGCTGTGGCCTATCCACTACAGTTGGATGACGCGCACCATTCGCCAAGCTACTGTGTGCCATGATTTTCGCAGCGATCGGCAACAAGTGAGCCAACGATGAACCTGACCGGCAACTGGAATTATCCGACCTCGATCAAGTTCGGCGCCGGCCGCGTCGAGGAGTTGGCGGCAGCGGTCAAGGCGGCTGGCATCAAGCGCCCACTGCTGGTCACAGATCCAATGCTGGCAAAGTTGCCGATCGTGGCGAATGCCGTCGCATCGCTGGAAGCCGAAGGCGTGCCAGCTAAAGTGTTCTCAAACATCAAGCCGAACCCGATCGCGGCCAATGTTGCCGACGGCGTTGCCGCTTTGAAAGCTGGCAATCACGACGGCGTCGTTGCATTCGGAGGCGGCTCGGCATTGGACGCTGGTAAAGTGATCGCATTCATGGCCGGTCAGTCGAGGCCGATGTGGGACTTCGAGGACATCGGCGATTGGTGGACACGAGCTGATCCGAAGGGGATTCTTCCCATCATCGCGGTGCCAACCACCGCTGGCACGGGCTCCGAAGTGGGCCGCGCGGGCGTCATCACGGACGAGACGACCCACACGAAAAAGGTCATTTTTCACCCGTTGATGATGCCGGCGGTAACGATCTGCGACCCCGAGCTCACCGTTGGAATGCCGCGGTTCATCACGGTTGGTACCGGCATGGATGCGCTTGCCCATTGCCTCGAAGCGTACTGCGGCCCGTTCTATCATCCGATGGCGGACGGCATCGCGGTCGAGGGATTGCGGCTGGTCAAGGAGAACTTGCCGCGGGTAGCAAGGGAC
>JANOOW010000459.1:0-13202 GCA_031421555.1 Hyphomicrobiaceae bacterium
GCCGCCGCGCGAGAGCGTGTTGCGCTCGATGCCGCGGGCAAGCTCCGGCATCAGTGCCTTCACGGCGGCGTCGGCCTGCGACGGGGTGAGATTGAACGCCCGTGCCATGTTGGCGATCGCGTTGCCGCCTTGCGCCTGGCGCACGATGTCGAAGAGTTCCATGTCCGCCCACCTGAACTAAAACTACCGTGGGTGAATACACCAGCCGGGACGCCATCGCCACTTGAAATCGGAACGATCAGAACGGATTGAAGCGTGGGCGCGGCGTGAAATGCAGGTAGCCGACGTTGGCGCCCAACCGCAAGCCGATGCCGGTGCGTATCGGCGCCATGATGATCGGGCCTTTTTTCAGTACCGTGACACCGGCGCCGCCCACGAGATAGGCCGAGCCGTCGATACCGCCGAAGCGCTGGTAGATCTCGTCGGGATTGGTTATGCCGTAGATCAGGATCATCGTGCGTGATCCGGTCAGGCCGAAATCGTAGCCGACCGAAGGTCCCTGCCAGTACACGCGGCGCTCGCCGTCCATCTTGGTGACGAACTGCCCGTCGCCATAACGCAGGCCAGCGAGGAGTGCGACACCCCCCTCGGTGCCGAGGATGTAGCCGGTTGGCTGGCCATAGCTTTTGAACGTGTATTCGAGCACGGCTGCAAGTTCGGCCGAGATCGTACCGAAAAATCCGCTACCGGCGGCGCGAATATCTTCGACGGAGAAACGCTGCGATGCGGGATCGATGGAGGCTGGGCGGCCTTGGAACGAACCGCCGGGCCCAGGTGCGACGTACGCATCGTTCGGCTTGATGGCGCTCGACGGTTCCATCTCGCCAGAAGGCCGTGCCGGTGGCGGGCGTACGGCATCGGCGACGACCGGCGGCGCTGTCTTCCTCGGTTCGACAGACTTCGGCGGCTCTACCTTCGTTATGGCCGGCGGTGGCGGCGGCGCGGGACGCGCGCCCTTCAGCTCGGTATCGAGCTTGGCCGAAATGTGCGCCGACTTGGCACTGGTCACCTCGACGAGTTGAGCCGACAGCGTCTTCAGCTCTTCGACCTTCGCGCATGCCGGTGGTGCATCGCCGCCCTGGCTCAGCTGATCGATCTGGCCGAGCAGATGGCTCGCGGTCTCGTCTTGCGTGCGTGTCGTATCGTCTTCGAGAAGGTCGAAGCCTTTCTCTTCCGTCTCCGCTTCGCTCCAACCGCGGGCTTTGGCGAGATCCCGCAAGCGCGCCTTGAGGCGGGTCTGGTTATCCTGATTATTCTTTTTCAGTTTCGCGCTCATCGCAGCCATCGCGGCCGACACGTCGGTTTGCGTACAGGTTTTCCCCTGGGTTTGCGCGACAGCCGGTGTCGTTATGACGGTGAGCAAGAGCACGCAGACCGAAAATATGGCCCTGGTGCGCCGGTCGGCTGAGTCTGTCGGACGTATCATTTAACCCTTCCAAAACCGGTCGCCGGCGTGCAAACGAGCGCTACATTCCACCGGTAACACCGGATGAGCCGAAATCCGTTGTAGGTCATCGCCTGCAGCGATACGTATGCGCTAAGCCCGCCATTGACACTAACCGTATGCGATCACAAGAGGAGTTCCAAGTCATGCAGGATGGTCCCGCCCCCGCGCCGAAGTTCGATACGCTCGCGATCCATGCCGGGGCGACGCCCGATCCTTCGACTGGCGCTCGTATCACGCCCATTTATCAGACCTCGTCTTTCGTGTTCAACGACGTCGATCACGCCGCCAGCTTGTTCGGCCTCGAGGCCTTCGGCAACATCTACTCCCGCATCGGCAATCCGACACAGGGCGTGCTCGAGGGCCGCGTCGCAGCCCTCGAAGGCGGCACGGCAGCACTTGCCGTCGCCTCCGGCCATGCCGCGCAGTTTCTCGTGTTCCACACGCTGCTGGAATCTGGTGACGAATTCGTGGCAGGGCGGCAGCTGTACGGCGGTTCGGTCAACCAGTTCAATCATGCCTTCAAGAAGTTCAATTGGAACGTCGCCTGGGCCGATGCGACGGATCCGGCTTCATTCGAAAGCGCGATCACACCGAAAACCAAGGCGATCTATTGCGAATCGATCGCCAATCCGGGCGGAATCATCGTCGACCTGCCGGCCATCGCCGCGATCGCCAAGAAGCACGGCTTGCCCTTCATCGTCGACAACACGATGGCCTCGCCCTACCTGTGCCGTCCGCGCGAGCATGGCGCCGACATCATCGTGCACTCGCTGACCAAATTCATGGGCGGTCATGGCAACTCGATCGGCGGCGCTATCGTCGATTGCGGCACCTATGATTGGCTGGGGTCGAAGCACCGCTACAAGACGCTGGTCGAGCCGAACGCTTCGTACAACGGCATGAAGCTCGCCGAAACCTTCGGCAACTTCGCCTTCGCCATCGCCTGCCGGGTGATGGGCCTGCGCGACATGGGACCAGCCATCGCGCCGCTCAATGCGTTTCTGATCCTGACCGGCATCGAGACGCTACCGCTACGCATGCAACGCCATTGCGAAAACGCGTTGGCGGTGGCGCAACACCTGGAGAAGCATCCAGCAATCGCTTGGGTGCAGTATGCCGGATTGCCCGGGAACAAGTTTCACGCGCTGCAAAAAAAGATCTGCCCGAAGGGAGCCGGTGCGGTTTTCACGATCGGGCTCAAGGGCGGGTACGATGCCGGCGTCAAGCTGGTGCAGGGCATGAAGCTGTTTTCGCATCTGGCCAACATCGGCGATACGCGCTCGCTAATCATCCATCCCGCATCGACTACGCATCGCCAGTTGACCGATGAGCAGCGCAAGGCCGCCGGTGCCGGCAACGAAGTGGTACGCCTGTCGGTCGGCCTGGAAGACAAGTCTGATATCATCGCCGATCTGGATCAGGCGCTGGCGAAAGTTTGAACGCGAGTATCGCTGGCGAAGCTTGATACTCCGCCAGCGATAGTTTCAAGCTTTGAAGAACGCGGTCGCTACCAGGATCTTGTTTTCCTGATGGACCAGCGCACCGAGCTCGCCCGACTTCTTGACGTAGGCGAGCCACTCGGCATCAGCCCACATGGCGGCGCGCTTGGCGGTGCGTTCTGCGAGGTCCTTGTAGGCCCAAACGTGGACATAGGAGTTCACGTCGCCGACTTCCGTCGTGCCGTACAGCACAGGCTTGCCCAACAGTCTCGATTGCGCCGCGTAGCCCATCTTCTCGTACAGCTCCATATGAGCCTTGATGGTGCCCGGCTTACAAACATAGGTGCGGTGGTCGAATATCATCCCGTTATTCTCCGTTCGGTTTCAAGGTTGACTGAGGAAAGCAGAAATTTTGGCCTCGGCCTGCTTCATCGAGAGCACGCCGTCGAGATGCCCGCGCGTGCCGTTTAAAGTTACGTGCTCAATTTTGCCGCCGGCGGCCTTCACACCCTCAACCATCTGCTTGACGCCGTCGGCATGAAACACGAGATCGTCCGGCTGGGTGAGGAGCAGGACCGGGGCCTGGATTTTCTTTAGGTAGTCAGCGCCACCGCCCCCTGCGACGAACAGTTGGTTCGCCTTGACGAGATACAGGAAGTGGTTCGCATCAGACGTCAATGCGCGGGCGGCGCCAGCTGCATCGAGCGTCGCTTCGATGGCAAATTTCTTGTCGAAACCGGTCGCCGGGTCCTCGCCTTCCTTCGCCCACTTGCGGCCGAACGTGGCGTTGGCCCACTTCCAGTGCTGGGCGTGCAGCGTTACAATTTTGAGCGATTGAGCAAGCCCGGCGTTGGGCGGCTCGGCTGCATCATAGTTTCCGGCCTTCCACTTAGGGTCGAGCCGAATCGGTGTCGCCCAGATGTCGAGCCAGGCAATCAGATTGGCGTCGGCCTCGGCAAAGCCGATCACCGGCATGATCTTGGCCACCATATCGGGGTAGCTCGCGGCCCACTCGTAGGTCTGCAGCGCGCCCATCGAAGCGCCGCCCACCATCGCGAATTTCTTGATGCCGAGTTTATCGGCGAGCGCCTTCTGTACTTCGACGAAATCGCGGATGGTCACGATCGGGAACGTCATGCCGTAGGGCTTGCTGGTGGCCGGATCGATCGAGGCGGGGCCTGTCGTCACCACGGTCTTGTCGTTGGCCCCGAGATTGACCAGCGTATCGGACGACACGACGAAGAATTTAGTTGTGTCGATCGCCTTGCCCGGCCCGATGATGGCGTCCCAGTATCCGGGTACCTTGTCGGCTTCGGCATATTTGCCAGCCGCATGCGACGTGCCGGAGAAAAAGTGGCAGATCAAAATGGCGTTCGATTTGTCGGCGTTG
Source organism: Hyphomicrobiaceae bacterium (assembly GCA_031421555.1). Taxonomy (GTDB): domain Bacteria; phylum Pseudomonadota; class Alphaproteobacteria; order Rhizobiales; family Hyphomicrobiaceae; genus JAKFWF01. The sequence goes on from JANOOW010000459.1 coordinate 4,277, forward strand.
AGCGTGCCGTAGCTTTCGTAGCCAACCTTCACGCCTTTCAGCTCCCGTCCCGATTGGGTTTTGAAACTCGCGATCTCCAGCGTCTCTTTCTTGGTGATGAGATCCTGTGCGGCTGCAGAATGTGCCGTCAAAATCGCGAAGGTGGCGAAGGCGAGGTGGCGGAGCATCATCATTCTGTCCTTGGCTGTTCGCTAGCGCTTGGGTATCGGCCGAACCTATAAAGACTAGGCGGCCATCGACGCGCGCGCTAGAGGGCAGTTAAAGTTTGCCGCTTGCCTATTGCCCTCGCAGCAATTCCAGGCTCATATCCCGCTCTGATTTCCAGTTCTCAAAGCCGAGGTCAGCCCAATGACATCGCCCCGCCGCAAAACGCATGCCCGCAAGGGCCTCGATGGCCGCGCCGTACACGACGTCGGCGGCCTCGATTTCGGACCCATCGATCGCGACGAGCATGATCTCGCGCAGTGGGAAAAGCGCGTCGATGCGATGATGATCCTGCTTTACGCCAAGAAGGGCGTCTTCAAAGTCGACGGCATGCGGCGCGTGATCGAAGACTATGGTCAGCAAGCCTATGAAAGCACGACCTACTATGAAAAATGGGTGCGTGCCCTTCGCAACTTGATGGTCGAGCAGGAAGTGCTGACAGCTGCCGAGATCGAAGCCAAGATCGCGGAAGTCACTGCGGCTTTCCGTGGCGAAGGCCGTGAAGTAGCGGCAGGCACGATCAAGTGGGACAATAATCTCGGCCCGGCAAAGTTGAAAGCTGGAAAAGATAAACCAGCATCTGACGAGGCGTCGTGATGAGCGCGGTTGAAGCTGAGTTGCACGCGCGCTATGCCGTTGGCGATGCGGTTACGATCGGCGCGTGCGAAGCGATCGGCCATTGCCGGACACCTTGGTATGTGCGCGGAAAATCCGGCGTCGTTGTCGAGATCCATGGTAAGTTTCGCGATCCCGAGCGCCTGGCCTATCACCTGCCCGGCATGCCGGCGCTCGTGCTCTACAAGGTGCGTTTGAAGCAGAACGACCTCTGGCCGAAGTACAATGGCCCGGCAAGCGATCATCTCGACGTCGATATTTATGAACCCTGGTTAGCGCCAGCCGGAGCCGCAAGGGGAGGCGATGATGCACACACACGATCCTCATGACGATCACGACCACGATCACGACCACGGCGATCCGCATGCGCCGCGCGTCGATCACGACGCTGGACCCGCCTCGTCTTATGAGGTGCTTGAGCGGGCGATGCGCGAATTGCTGATCGAGAAGGGCGTACTCAGCCATAAGGAGATCGCCGCGCAGATAGACTTGATGGACAGCCGCTCGCCATCGCTCGGCGCGAAGGTGATTGCTCGAGCCTGGACCGATCCGGCGTTCAAGGCGCAGCTTCTCGCCGACACCCGCGGCGCTCTGATGTCGATGGATATCGACATCGGCGCCATCGCGGAATTTCGTGTTATCGAGAATACGCCAGACGTGCATAACGTTGTCGTCTGTACGCTGTGTTCTTGTTATCCAAAAATGCTGCTCGGTGTGCCGCCGGCCTGGTACAAGAGCCTGAGCTACCGCTCGCGCACGGTCGCAGCTCCGCGCGATGTGTTGCAAGAGTTTGGTCTGTCCATCCCGGCTTCGTTGGAGGTTCGCGTGCACGATTCGACGGCCGATCTGCGCTACATCATCCTGCCGCGCCAACCCGAGGGTACCGAAGGATGGGGCGCCGCCGAACTCGAGGCAATCGTCACCCGCGATTGCATGATCGGCACCGCGGTGCCGGTCGCGTCGACGTCCAAACAGGCAGCTTGAGAGTAAAACGATGCGCCTCGCCTTGAGTATGTTTGCCGCAGTATGCACTTTCCCCACTGTGGCCCTCGCCCACCACGTCAACGACGGCCGGCCGCCGGCAAGCTTCTTCGAAGGGTTGTTGTCCGGTCTCGCCCATCCCGTGCTCGGCCTCGACCATCTCGTCTTTATTTTAGCCGCAGGGCTTGCCGCTGGCGCATTGAGCTTGGGACTGCGCATGCCGGCGCTCTTCATCATGTCGTCGATCGCGGGTCTCGGTATGCAACTTTCGCATATCAATGTGCCGCTGGCCGAAGCGGCGGTCGCGGGGTCGATCCTGCTTCTGGGCCTTGCGATCGGCAGCCGGTCGGGTATCGGCAGCAAGATCTGGATGGCGCTTTTCATCGGTGCCGGGCTACTTCATGGGTACGCCTATGGCGAGTCGATCGTTGGCGCGCCGTACTCTTCGCTTTTCGGCTACCTCGTCGGCTTAGGCGTCGTCCAGGGTGTACTTGCGAGCCTGACGTATCTGGCTGGCCGCAAGCTTGCCGATGGGGCCGGTGCAGCGGCGCCGGAGCTGAAGCATCTGGGCGCGTTGGTTGCGGTGATCGGCGCGGTCTTTTTCATCGTCGCGTTGATCCCAGGCGCCTGACGCTTCGGGCATGATTGCCGTACCGGTCGTGCCGGTGCATGGTGCAGGTCCAAATTTTCCTCCGGACACGTGTGCATACATGTCCCAACCACGCCCGCCGCTTGTATTCGATCGCACAAAGACAGCGATGACGCTGTTCGAGGCACTTTTGCAGGCGTCGAAGCTGTACGGCGCCAAGAAGATCATCATCGAGGATCAGGACCGGCAACCGCTCACCTATCGGCGATTGATCCTGGGCAGCCTCGTGCTTGGCGGCAAGCTTGCGGCCGTGACACAGCGCAATGAAGCGGTTGGCCTGCTGCTGCCGAGCGCCAACGGTTTAGCGGTGACGCTGTTCGGCCTGAACGCATTCGGCCGGGTGCCAGCGCTTCTGAATTTCACCGCCGGGCTCAGGAACATGACGGCGGCCGTCAAGACCGCGATGATCCGTACCATCGTCACGTCGAGACGGTTCGTCGAAATAGCCAAGCTCGAAGACGTCGTGGCGGGCCTGTCCTCAATCGAGGTATCGCCCGGCAGACGCCTGCGCGTGATCTATCTCGAGGATGTCAAAGCTTCGATCGGCAAGATTGATAAGGCGAAGGGCATCGCGCGGGCATTATACGCGACGAAATTTCATCAGGCCCATGCTCTGCGGCCAGATCAGGCGGCAGTCATTCTATTCACGTCGGGCACCGAGGGCACGCCGAAAGGTGTCGTGTTGTCGAACCACAATCTCGTGTCCAACGCACAGCAAATCCACGCACACGCGAGTGGCATGCTGACACCGGACGATATCGTGTTCAATCCGCTGCCGATGTTTCATTCATTCGGACTCACGGCGGCGACCCTGATGCCACTGCTGTCGGGCATGCGCACCGTTCTGTATCCGAGCCCGCTGCACTACAAGCAGGTGCCCGAACTCATCGCCAAGACCAAAGCGACCGTGTTGTTTGCGACCGACACCTTCTGTCAGGGCTACGTGCGGGCGGCGGCCGGCGATAACCTCGCCACGATCCGGTATGTCGTTGCGGGCGCCGAGCGGGTCAAAGAGCAAACGCGATCGATGTGGAGCAAGAACGGCGCGATCATCCTGGAGGGTTACGGGGCCACCGAATGTTCGCCCGTGCTCGCGTGCAATCTGCCGGACATAAACGGACCAGGCACGGTCGGGCCACTGTTACCCGGTATCGAGTGCCGCCTCGATCCCGTCGAGGGCATTACCGGTGGCGGCCGCCTGCATGTTTCGGGCCCCAACGTGATGATGGGATACATGACGGCCGACCGGCCAGGCATCGTCGTGCCGCCGGAGAATGGCTGGCACGACACTGGCGACATCGTTGATTTCGACGGCGCAAAGCGGGTCGTGATCAAGGGACGGGCAAAGCGCTTCGCCAAACTCGGTGGCGAGATGATCTCGCTGGCAGCCGTCGAAAGCATGATCGCGGACTTGTGGGCGGAGCATAATCATGTCGTCGTCGCGGTGCCCGATCAGCGCAAGGGCGAGCAACTGGTGCTCTTGACGGAAAAACCCGATCCGTCGCGCGAGGCGATCATGGCTGCGGCGAAAGCAGCCGGTGTGCCGGAGCTGTGGGTGCCCAAGCGAATCCTTACGGTCGATGACATCCCGCTGCTTGGCTCGGGCAAGGTCGACTTTCCTGCCGCGCTGAAATTGGCCCGGCGGCAACCGGCCGACGCTTGACACGTTGGTGAAACTGCCGCGTCGCCGCCACATCGCCGTCAGAATAGTGTCATGCTGACGGGCGAAGTGTTGTGCACGTTGTTGGTTCAAACCGAGAATTCATGCCGATGAAATCGATCACGCCGCCCGACAGCGCGGCGTCAGTCAATGTGCATCAACTCGGCCGCAGAGCGATCTTGGGCTTTGGCATCCTCGCGATCATGACGCTGGCGAGTGGCGCGCTGATGTACTCCACCATCGAGCCTGGGGAGACGTTCGCATCCGATGCCGATGCGGCGCGGCGCATCTCGCTGCTATCCAGCGTCACGGCGTGGTCGGCGACGGCAAGCCTGGATGCGTGGCGCACCGCCGTTCCGAGGGCGGATGTCCTGTCGATTATCGAAGCAGACGTATTGACGACGCTCGATGTGGGGGAAGCGTTGAAGTTGATCGACGCGCGCGAGCGTGCTGAGAATCTTGCGCGGCCACCCGTCGTTGCGGCTTTGACCATGTCGCAGGCAGCTCAACTCGACGGACTGCTGGCGCGCGGAGTCGAGGGAATCTTTCTCGATGCGCGTGCCGCTTTGCAGACAGCACAGGCGGGCGGCAATAGTGCTTTGAGCGATCTCGGCGGAAAGATCGTGGCAATGGCCAATCAGGCGCGACTGTACAATCCCGATTTTGTCTTGGTGCTTCGTAACGCTGCCGAACTCAGCGCAGACTTTCGCGTCGCGCGCGTGATCGACGGGGTTGCCCACGATAACTTGCTCTACGGGTTGGATGGTCCAACTGTTGCCAACAGCGCAAACGAAGTCGCCGTTGCCCTGCACGATCTCAATCGCGTCAAGCGTAGTGGCCGTCCCGTTTTTATCGCCGAGCGTCTTGCCACCGATGCAATGTCTGCACGCGCGGAAGCACGCAACAAATTGGCAAGCTTTGGTTTCATCGGCTGGATCGCCGAGCCTCGAGCGCGCTCTTGAAATCGGCTCCGCTGATTTGGTTCCGAGGCTATGATCAGCAATTGCTACCGACGGCGCCCGCAGCTGTAACTTCACCCATCCAATCCTCGGCGCGTTGATTGTACAGTTGATAGTTTGGCGGCGAAGTTATCCCCGGTCCCGGCGACGGGTGTATGATACGGCTGTTGATCGAGCCAACAGGAGTGTTCAGTGCCCACCATTATGAATTCGCCGCTGTTCTGGGGCCTAATCGTCTTTGTCGCCGTCTTCGCCTATCTGGCCGGGCGGAAAGCGAGTGTGCCGGGACAAATAAAAAAGCAGGTGCAACTCGATCCCGTGCCGCCGGTGCAGGAGGTTGGTCCGGTTCGCGAGCGTGCGCGCCAGCCACCGGCCGTGCAGCGCCCTGGTTCGGCCCGGCCGGTCGCCTCGATCCGCCCCGCGTTGAGCGCGGTGCGAAGCTGGGGCTACCAGTTGCAGAACCTCGATCTGGCGCGCGCCGCAGCCTCGCCATTCGATCTGCTGGTGGTCGATTACACCAGGGATGGCTCGGAAGAGACGCGGCTGAGCGCTGCCGAAATCGAGCGGATGAAGCGCAAGCCGGATGGTAGCCGGCGGATTGTTTTAGCCTACGTCTCGATCGGCGAGGCCGAGAGCTACCGTCCGTACTGGGACGCCTCCTGGAAGAAGCACAAGCCGCAGTGGCTGCTGCGCGAGAACCCAGACTGGCAAGAGAACTATTCGGTCTGCTTTTGGCATCCGCAATGGCAAGAGCTGATGTGCGGATCCCCCGATGCGTATCTCGACCGGATCCAAGCACAAGGGTTCGACGGGTTTTATCTCGACAAATGCGACGTGTTCGAGGATCTCGAAGCGCACGAAAAGAAGGTGGCAGCCACTCGTCCCGACATTCGACGTGACATGGTCGCGTTCGTGAAATCGATCGCCTCTCACGTGAAGGCGCGCGATCCAAACTTCCTCGTCGTCATGCAGAATGCCGAAAGCCTACTCGAACATGCCGATCTGCTGGCTGCCATCGACGGCGTCGCAAAGGAGGAACTGGTCTACGGCATCGAGACGGTCGAGAAGAAGAATACGGCGGAGGAAATCGAGTACGCGAAGTCGTGCCTCGATCTAGCCAAGCGGGCGGGCAAGGCGGTGTTCGTCGTCGAATACCTCAATGGCCGCGACAAGATCGCCAAGGTCGCCGGGTTGACCCAGGATTGGGGCTATGTCCTGTACATCGCGCCCAAGGACCGGGATCTGAAGCGTCTCAACTACGACGTTCTAGAAGCCTGAGCAGCGACCAGCCCGGCTTTATCCTGGCCGTAGTGGATTGGCGGATCGACGGGTTGTTGCCGATGAATGTCAGGAAGTTCAAATTGGCGAGCGTGCGTTCTGCCAGGTAGAACGCCGAGAACGCCGAGATGAAGCAAGCGAGGAAGAATCCGACGCCGTAGTAGTCCTCGTTGAGTTCGATCGTCGCCATCGTCAGCGTCATGTTCAACGTAAAGAACAAAAGTTGCAAAGCCAGGTATAATCGGCGGCGGTCGAAGAACAGGAGTATCGAGGTCGAGGCGATGAAGATGAACTGGAACACCGCGCCGAGCGCACCGAACCGAAGGATCGCGATTTGCCGGAACTGCAGGTTCAACACGTCGACGATGGCCGGTGCACTCAGGATCAGCACGATGCACACGCCAATTTGAGCAATCGTGATCAACGACAGATTATCGAGGGTACTGCTGGTCAACTTGACGCGGCGGGCCTCGATCTGTCCGATGGTGCCATGCGATTGTATCGTCGCGTAGTAGCTCTGGTAGTGGTCGAAGAAATCGGTTTCGAGTTTCATGACGAAGGACGCCAGCGCCGGGATGAGCGCCAAGGAGGAGATGAACATGGCGCTGTCGTAGAGCGGTGCGTGGATCAAACCCGACTCTAGACGCTCACCGGCCGAGGAACTCCAGAACACCCACTTGTCGACCCACACACCAGCCGTTCCCAACAACGCGCCGAGCGCCAGATGCCAATAGGTGCCAGCACCATGAAACAGGTCCCAAATGCCGCTCCACGGCGTGGTCAGCGGTTGCGGGAAGGTGCGCAGGACACGGATCGTCAATCCGAGAAACGTCAAGGTCAGGCCGAGCATGAAGCCGGCAACCATGCCGGTCGCACCGAAATCTCTGGCTGCAGCAGCGACACTGCCGGCCAAGGCGGCGATGAGGCCGATCAAAAACGACAGCGTGACGCCCTTGTAGTCCCGGATCGCACCGCAGAAGCACAACGCCACCCAGATCAGCGCGACCAGCATCGACATCGAGCCGAGCGCGAGGGCGACCGGGGCGGAAAGCGAGAACACGGCACACAGAACGAGGACGCCGAAGCCCGAGGTGGCGAGTGCCCAGATGAAAGTTCCAAACAGCAGGGCGGGGATCTTTTGCGGCTGCTTCAGCCACAGCGCATCGGCGACCCGGCGGGTAGCGACCATGGTCACCGGCGCGGTCAGCACCAGCGACACGGCAAAGGCATAGATGACGATCACACGAAACGTCGAAACCGTTTGACGGCCGACGATCTCCTCCGTCAGCAGTGTGATGGCGGCGAGACTGAAGATCGTGAACAGCCATGGGCCGGCCGCGATAACGGCGGCATGGCCAGCCGCCGCCACAACGGAAGAGATCGTCTCCTGACGGCTGAGTTTTCGCAACTGGAAGCCGATGCCGGCCATCTCATACTTTCCTTCAGGTGTGAAAGCGTTTCGAATCTGGCTGCGCGATCAGCCGTCCGTATAAGTGGCTGTAGGCGGCGACGGCTTGCGCGGAGGTGTACGTTTGTCCGACGCGCGCGCGTAGTGCCTCGCCGTACTGGTGTCTCATTGCTGGGTCGGCGAGAAGCTTTGCCACGGCATCGGCAATCTGCAGCGGTGCGACGAGGTCGGTGACGATGCCGCCCGGACCGAGTGCCGGCTGCTCGTCTGGGCGGCCCTCGATGATCTCCCGGCAAGATCCAACGTTGGTTGCAACGAAGGGAATGCCGGCCGCTCCCGCCTCGAGCACGACGAGAGGCTGGCTTTCGCTGAGGCTCGTCAGCACGCAGACATGAATGCGCGGCATGTAGTCGAGAATGTCGACGGTGCCGGTGAACTCGACCGTTGCTGCAAGGTCGAGATCGGCTACCAGCTGTGCGCACTCGGCGAAGTATTCGGGATCTTCGTCGGTCGGGCCCAGGATCAGCGCGCGAGCATCTGGGATGCGCTGCTTGAGCGCGTGGGCTGCGGTGATGAAAGACTTCACGTCCTTGATCGGCACGACGCGTCCGATCAGCGCCATTGTCGGCGGCACATCGCCGCCCGCGGGCACAACCTTGGAAAAACGATCGAGGTCGATGCCGTTGGCGATCACCTTCAGTTGCCCTTCGGTGGCGCCGTGAACGCGCTGCGCACGTTGATTGTCTTCGTACAGCGTGACGACATCGCTGCATGCCTCGTAGCAGGTGCGAGCGTAAGCTTCGAAGGCGCCGATCCACATGTCGCGCAGGTCGAGCCGCGGATCGTGCAGGGCATGACCCTTCTCGACGGTGTCTGCGACCCAGTTGGCCATCAGCAATTCGATCCGCCGTTCGTTGGTATAGATCCCATGTTCGGTCAGGACCGCGGGCCGGCCGGTCTCTACTGCGGCACGGGCTGCGAGCACACCCGCGTAGCCTGTGGAAATCGTGTGATAGACGCGCGCATTGGGAAGATTGAACTCAAGCGTCGCGAAGAGGCCACCAAGCAGCGCGCGCCACGCCCAGAAGTAATCGAGGAACGACGAGTACGGCATCGTCGCATCGTACATGCGCCGGACGATTTCCCAGGCGACGGGCGAGTTGAACATGACT
>JANOOW010000460.1:0-1832 GCA_031421555.1 Hyphomicrobiaceae bacterium
GGTGGACCGCGAACGCAAGGGCTCGCCGTGAGCTGGCGGGTCAGTATGGGATCAACTGCGCTAACAAAATTCAATAAGAAGTACAGTGAAAAATTTCGCAGAACTCCCGGTCTCTGCCCAAGCTGCATTTGCCGGACTTGACACAGCCGCGCTGGAAAGCTGAGGCGTTCACGCTGGATCAGGATTCGTAGCGTGCCGCATACCAACGGAAGGGAGCTTCTCAAGCAAATAGTAGCAACACGCGCCCAGATGCCGCAGCGTGATGGGCCACGAATACAAAGGCGCTGCCGTTGGCATAAAAATTAACGCTGCCGCTCAGCCGACGCTGAAGGCGGTCGGACGCAGCGGGCTGCTGGGTGCCACCGCTTGATTGGCCCTTTAGGTTTTCGGGAATGAGGCCTGTGTGCTGAGCAATCCGCGCCAGCATGCGCGGGTCGATTTCCTCGCCATCATGGAAGGCGAATACGAAGTCGGGCCAGCCAACGCGTGCAAACGTTCGGTGCGAGCCAGTTTGACGCTTGGTTTGCCAGCCCAACTTGAGAAGAGCAGCAAGGACTCGCTTGGCCTTCGCGGAAAGCCATTGGCTCATGCAGCCGCAGGAAGCATGATGCTGAACTCGGCCGGCTCGGCCTCGCCATGTTCAAGCTGTTCGGCCAGGGCACGAAGCGCAAGTGCCTGAGCCTTCGCCATGGCTTCGTTCGCGGAGTCGCCATACGCCAGTGCGCCAAGCAGTTGCGCAACTTCAGCCAGCCAGCGGCCATCATCTTCGCGTTCGACTTCAAGGGTGAATTGCATACGACCTCCTACAGGAAACGGCGCTGCAGTGTACAGAACAGTCATCGTGACACCCAACGTTTGACATGAAGGGCGCTTGGAGGCCGTAAGCCGGAAAACGTCCCCTCGATGGAAGGGTCAGCCCTCACGTCTTGCCGGCCAGATGATTGACGTAGAGGCTCAACATAGAGCGGGCAATCTCCCTCGCTTCTTGCAGTTCGGCATGCGTTGCATCACGTAGTGATCCTCCACTCTTACCGCGGTGGCGGCCTTGGCGCAAGGGCTCATCGTTGCTCAGTTGACCGAGCTTTGACCAGACTGCCGATGTGAGCCCGAGCGTTGCGATAGCGTTTGACTTCCCACCAAGTTCGACCGAAAGCGCGTCGCGTACTTCGTACAAGTGAACAAGCTCATTCTGTGGATCACGAATGGCATTGCCGAAGCTTGTGAGCATGGCCGTCAATGCTGGGCTGGATGATCTATGCAATTGAACAAACTCGGCCAGCCTTGTCTTCACGGCAATTCTCTCTGCCTTCGAATCGTAGACGACACCGTCAGCGTTGGTCATCCGAATATCGACGGCTACCCCCGCAGCAACAACCGCCGCGCCTTTGAGCTCAATGAATACGTCTTTCCGTCCGCCGGAATGAACACACGTTCGTCGAGAATCTGAAAGTTCGTACGGGCGAAACCCCATGAGCTGAACTCCGAGAAAGCGATCGTTTAGAAAGGCATGCATCTCGCCGCGGATCGCTGGGTTCTCGGCGAACGTGTTTGAGGCAATCCAAGCTTCAACCTTGCCGGGCGAGATCGTCATTGTGTAGTCGTCGCGCACCACTTCGAATGGTCCTTCAAAGTAGTCAGGGGGCGAGTACGCCCATTCGAATAGCTCTTGGGTGCTCATCAGGCGCTTGTGGGACGGCTAACGCAATGCCCACCGCACTTCACTGCGGTGTAAGTTGGCGGTTTCGACCACAAAAACGACATTTGCTCACATTCCATAAAAACAGTTTGCTCCATTAAAAATAGGGTAAAACCCCGCAATCCACCGGAAACAG
>JANOOW010000461.1:0-2903 GCA_031421555.1 Hyphomicrobiaceae bacterium
TCATCAATCAGGCGCTGGCTGACTTGGCCCGTGCTGAGTTCAACGGCGCGCGGGCCCATTTGCAGGCAGCTGCGCAACACCTAACAACTGGCACAGCAGCCGATAGCATTCGCGAAAGCATGCAAGCTGTAGAATCCGTCGCGCGCGTCCTCGGCGATTCTAAAACACTGTCCGGGGCTTTGCAAAAGTTGAAGAGCAAGAAAACGTTACATCCAGCGCTGGAACAGGGGTTTAAAAACATTTACGGCTTCACTTCGGACGAGCAGGGCATCCGCCACCCATTGTTAGATGACGGTACTGCGAACGTGGACGAGTACGATGCTATGTTTATGATAGGCGCCTGCAGCGCATTCGTATCCTACCTGATAAATCGATCAAGATAGCGCGTTTCAGTGCTCTTGCTCGTTCAGCCATTCCCTGGGTAATTCGGGCTTTCGCGGGTGATCGAGATGGAGTGGGTGTGGCTCTCGCGCATGGCGGCGGGCGAAATGCGAATGAACCGCGCGCGTGATTTCAGCTCGGACAGGTTCTGCGCGCCAACGTACCCCATGCCGGCCCGAAGTCCGCCGACCAGTTGGTGCACGACGTTGCTGACCGGTCCCTTGTAGGGCACTTGGCCTTCGACGCCTTCGGGTACGAGCTTCAGCGCGTCTTTCACTTCCTGCTGGAAGTAACGGTCGGCACTGCCGCGCGCCATGGCTCCGACCGAGCCCATGCCGCGATACGATTTATAGGTGCGCCCCTGATAAAGGTAGGTCTCGCCGGGGCTTTCGTCGGTGCCAGCCAGCAGTGAACCGATCATCACGCAATCGGCACCGGCGGCGAGCGCCTTGGTGACATCGCCCGAGAACTTGACGCCACCGTCGGCAATGATCGGAATGCCGGCGCTGCGGGCGGCCGCGACGCAATCCAAAATGGCGGTCAGTTGCGGCACGCCGACACCGGCGACGATGCGCGTGGTGCAGATCGAGCCTGGGCCGATGCCGACCTTCACCGCGTCGGCGCCAGCGTCGATCAGCGCGCGGGTGGCATCGGCGGTGGCGACGTTACCGGCCATGACTTGCGTGGCGTTCGACATCTTCTTGATGCGCGCGACCACCTCGAGCACCTTGGCCGAGTGGCCGTGCGCGGTATCGACCACGATCAGATCGCAGCCCGCGGCAATCAGCCGTTCGGCCCGCTCCATGCCATCGTCGCCGACGCTGGTGGCTGCCGCCGCGCGCAATCGGCCTTGCTCGTCCTTGCAGGCGTGGGGATAGTTCTGCGCCTTCTCGATATCCTTCACGGTGATGAGACCGACGCAGCGGTAGGAATCGTCGACCACCAGCAGCTTCTCGATGCGATGCTGATGCAGTAGCCGCATCGCCTCGGCACGATCGACGCCAACGCGGACGGTGATCAGCTTGTCCTTCGTCATCAACTCGCGCACGGGTGTCGCCGGGTTGGTTGCAAAGCGCACGTCGCGGTGGGTGAGAATGCCGACCAGCTTGCCGGCTTGGCCCCTCGCGCCGGTGGCCTCGACGACGGGCACGCCGGAGATGTGATGCTCGCTCATCAGGTCGAGCGCATCTTTCAAGGTCTGGTTCGGTGCGATCGTTACCGGATTGATCACCATGCCGCTTTCGAATTTCTTCACCCGCTCGACTTCCTTGGCCTGCGCCTCGGGCGTCAGATTGCGATGGATGACGCCAAGGCCACCGGCTTGAGCCATGGCGATGGCGAGACGGCCCTCGGTCACCGTGTCCATCGCCGACGACATCACCGGAATGTTGAGGGCGATCGACTTGGTCACGCGACTGGCGACCGACACCTGCCCCGGCATCACTTCGGACGCCTGGGGGATCAACAGCACATCGTCGAAGGTCAAGCCGACATCGGGTGCAATCGCCGGGCCGGGTCCGTCATAGGCGTTCGAGGTGGAGGGATTGGCAGGGGTGGAGGGCGCAACGGCCATCTGGCAGCTCCTCGTCAGGTTGAAATCGCGATCACGCGGGATTTGCCGCAGTGCATTTGGCTGCGCACTCACCGGGCGATTTCGAAGCGCAAGTAGCACGCTCGCAGCGTAACGGGAAGCCGTTCAGCCAAATGCACGCATAAATCAGGTCAAACCAGCACGCGGCGTTGAACCGTTCCGGCCGCCGCCGCGACAAACCCTGCAGATCGCTCAACACCACCAGGGAGGCTACTTCGATGACACATATCAAGCTTTCCTGCGGTGCGTTGGTGCTGCTGCTCCTGGTGACCGGCACAGGCCGCCGTCCCGTAGAGGCCGGCAACGAAAAGTTCATCCGCTCCAAGCCGCACGCCGCCATCAGCGTGACGACGAGCATCTGATGCTGTACCGCCCGCCTCACATCCGCACTCGCGAAGTTCTCGAAGGCGCGGCGCGCGCGGGGCTTATCTGGGCTCCTCCCGCCACTAACTCCGCACGCGTTACCGGAAGGCCGCGTGTTTGAGCCTCGACGCCGCGACATCGAGGCGCGGTGGCCCGAGGTCCTCGCCCCTCAACCTGCCTTCCCGGAGAGCCCGCACGTATGACGCGGGAAAAAACCGGTGCCGATTGCGGGCTTGTCCGGGATCTTTCCCTGTCGCGGTGAGACACCAGTGCTTGACGCCGGCACGTAAAGATCCCGGACAGCCGCGCGTTGAGCATCTGAACTGCGCCGCAAGATCGAAGCGCGGCTTCCGGGAACGCGGGTCGAGGGAGCCGGGCACGCGACGAACAACGTCGGCCACGCTACTCCTTCAACCGCGTTCCCGGAAAGCCCGCACCTATGACGCGAAAAAAAACCGGTGCCGATTGCGGGCTTGTCCGGGATCTTTGCCTGCCGCGGTTGGACACCAGCGCTTGACGCCGGCTCATCACGCCAACCTGTTGACGTTCGCAGCGGCATACCTGCTCG
>JANOOW010000462.1:0-10254 GCA_031421555.1 Hyphomicrobiaceae bacterium
GAAGCGGAGCGATACCTCGCGAGTGTGATGGAACAGACCCGGCAAGCACAAGTGTACGGCGTCTGGCCTTCTCGAACGTTCGAGCAGGCCGCTGCGAAGTTCGTGCTGGAAAACCAGCACAAACGGAGCATCGGCGACGACGTCAGTCGATTGAAAGGGCTCATACCAGCAATCGGGCCGCTTCAACTGGACCGCATCCATACCGGCAGCTTGCAGCCCTGGATCGAAAAACGGCGGCGTGACGGCGTGGCGACCGCGACGATCAATCAAGGGTTACAAATCGTGCGCCGCATTCTCAATGTGGCCGCGGGCGAATGGGTCGACGAACACGGGATGACGTGGTTACACGCGCCACCGAAGATAAAGCTTCTCCCGAAGATGGATGCGCGCAAACCTTATCCACTGAGCTGGCAAGAGCAGGGGTCGCTCTTGCAAGCTCTTCCGGATCATCTCGCCGACATGGCATTGTTCGCCGTCAATACCGGCTGCCGCGACGGGGAGATCTGTGGTTTGCGGTGGGAATGGGAAGTCGAGGTTCCCGAACTTGGCACCTCGGTCTTTATCGTGCCCGGATCGCGGGTAAAAAACGGCGACGAGCGTCTTGTCGTTCTGAACAGAGTGGCGTTGTCGGTCGTCAACGGCAGACGTGGCAGACATCAATCCCACGTCTTTGACTTCGAAGGCCACCCGATCCTGCGGATCCTCAACTCGGGTTGGAAACGAGCGCGGCTTGCAATCGGTTTACCGCATCTGCGCGTCCATGATCTGAAGCACACGTTTGGAAGGCGGCTTCGGGCAGCAGGTGTCAGCTTCGAGGACCGGCAGGATTTGCTCGGGCACAAATCGAACCGAGTGACGACGCACTACTCCGCGGCGGAACTTTCAAGGCTCATGGAGGCAGCCGAAAAGGTGGTCGAACGGAACGGACAGCGACCGGAGTTCGTCGTACTCAGGGGTAAAGTAGGAACAGACTCACGCAAAACTCACGCAAGCGCTTCCAGCGCTTCCGTGAAAAACACTCTAAGCCGTTGAAATAGATGGTAGCGGAACCCGGACTTGAACCGGGGACCTACGGATTATGATTCCGCCGCTCTAACCAGCTGAGCTATCCCGCCAACCTAAAACCGAAACGCTTTCGCGGTGATCGTTCCTTGCGGTACGGATATAGGAACCTGTCACCGCCCGTCAAGCAATGTCTGAAACAGCTCCCGCCGCAACGCTTTACGATTTCTTGAACCGCATCATCGTGAAGATGCCCATTGGCCGCAAAGCCCGGCTCTCGACCAGCTTGAGCTCCGGCGCAACCATGACGCGATCGACGTCGAACAGCGGCCGCCAGCCGAGCTTGTCGCCGAACGGGGCCATCCGGCGTTCGACCCAGCCGCGCATGCCTTCTTCCTGGCTGAAATGATTGACGAGCAGCACCTGTCCGCCCGGCTTGCAGACACGGGCGAGCTCTTTCATGACTTTTTCCGGCTCCGGCACGACCGTCATCACGTACATCGCGACCACCGTATCGAACGAGGCATCGGCGAACGTAAGCTGCTCCGCATCCATCTCCTGCAGGCCGCTGACATTCTTGAGGCCGAGTTCGCTGACCCGCTCGCGTGCTTTCTCCAGCATTTCCGGCGATAGGTCGATACCGACGATATCCAGGTCACGTTTGTAGGTCGGCAGCGACAAGCCCGTGCCCACGCCCACTTCGAGGATGCGCCCCGAACCCCGGTTGATGATTTCGACGGCGTGCTTGCGCCCTTCGGACGCGATCTTTCCGAACGTGTGATCGTATACCGGCGCCCACCGGCGATAAGCCGTACGGATTGAGTTTTCCTGCATCTGGGCACTGCGCCCGTGGATCATCGCATTGGCGCGATCGGCGAACGCCGACGTCTTCTTACGCGTTTCCGTTGAACGTATCGGCTCGCCTATCACTTGATCAACTCCGTATGTTGCTGCGCAGCGTAGTGCCACTTTTCGATCGCTTGGTTGAACTAAGACAACGAAGCAGTAGCGCCGCTTTCTGGCTCCTGCAATCGCTGTACTTTCGTATCGCTCGTAGACTGAGGTAGCGGCTTGTCGCGCACGATCCAACCGCCACCCAAAACCGCGGATCGATCCGATCCGTCGGCGTAAAACACGCAAGCTTGCCCTGCCGAGATACCATATTCGGCGCCGTGCAGCTCGACGATCGCCTTGCCGCCACCGGTGAAATGAACCGTCGCAGGCCGGGGCTGCTGCGAAGAACGAAGCTTCACGTGCACCTCCATCGAACCAGCCGCACGCTCGCGGGCGAGCCAGTTGACATCCCGCAGCGCGAGCGCCGTGGTGATCAGATTGGCGCGCGGACCGACAACGACTTCCGACCGATGCGGGTCGAGCCGCAGTACGAACAAGGGCTCGGCGTTGTCGGCGTTGGCGTTGATGTTCAGCCCACGCCGCTGCCCAACGGTATAGTGGGCGACGCCCGCGTGACGTCCCAGCACCCGTCCGTCGATGTGGACGATATCGCCAGCGGCCGAAGCGTTTGGCCGCAACCGCTGAATAACATCGGTGTAGCGGCCAGCCGGCACAAAACAGATGTCCTGACTGTCGGGCTTCTCAGCTACCGGCAATTTCAGCTCGGTTGCGAGCGCGCGCACCTGATCCTTGTGCAGATCACCGAGCGGGAAGCACAGTGTCGCAAGCTGATCGGGCGTGGTCGCGAAAAGGAAGTAGCTCTGGTCCCGCTGACTGTCGGCGGCGCGCACGAGCTCAGGACCATTGGGTGTGTCGCGGCGCGCGATGTAATGGCCGGTTGCCAACAGATCCGCGCCGAGGTCGCGCGCAGTACCCAGAAGATCCTTGAACTTGACCTGGCTGTTACACGTGACGCAGGGGATCGGCGTTTCACCGGCGAGGTAACTGTCGGCGAAGGACTGGATCACAGCCTGCTCGAAACGCTTCTCGTAATCGAGCACGTAGTGCGCGATGCCGAGATGATCGGCGACGCGGCGCGCATCGTGGATGTCCTGTCCCGCGCAGCAGGCGCCGCGCTTTTTCGTTGCCTCACCATGGTCATAGAGCTGGAGTGTGATGCCGATGACTTCATGGCCCTCGGCTTTCAGTAGTGCCGCAGCCACAGCGCTATCGACGCCGCCGGACATTGCCGCCACGATCCGGCGGCGGCCTCGAGCGATAGCAGGCGCTCCCAAGGCCGATGCGGCGCTCATGTATGCAGGTGTGGTCATGGGCAGAGGATACATCCCGGCGTGGTCACGGAAGAACAACTTCCATCGGCGGATTTGGCCTGAAAGAGTGGCTAACGCAAGGCTCTCGCGCAAGCTGGCCGCAACAAAAATGGGTGCTGATCAAATTGACGGTGACGTTTTGCCCACCCAGGCGTGCGCCATTTTTTGCGTCACACCCTTGACATGACCGAGTAGTTAAAACAAAATAGTGTGCAAAGTGAAGCAGTTGATTGGAGTATCTTTACCTAAAACATTAGATCAAAATTTATAGCGTTCGACTATTGTGCAGTCTGGGTCTTGAACCGTGTTGTGAGTACGATGACCGAACAGCAATTTAGAGCGCGTGTGCGTTATGTAATCGGCCCCGATGGGAGCCCGCTTACTGTTGCGGATTTGCCACCACGGGAGACCAAGCGGTGGGTTATCCGGCGTAAAGCAGAAGTTGTCGCGGCTGTGCGCGGCGGGTTGCTCAGCCTCGAAGAGGCGTGCGACCGCTACAAACTGACAGTCGACGAATTTCTGAGCTGGCAGCGGTCGATCGACCGTCATGGTCTTCCCGGGCTGCGCGCTACGCGGATCCAAGAGTATCGCGGGCCGTAATCGCTCGCATACCTATCCTGGTTTCCCCGACTTCGTTTTTGCCGGCTTCTTCATGAGGGCTGGCTCGGGCGCTGGCGTCTCGGCTGGTTTGAGCCTGCAGCCTCTCCCACCTTGCGCCCAGTCAAAAGCGTCAGCCCGCATCGGCCCAGCCACATGCGGTGGTAACTTCAAATTCTCGACTGAGATTTCGGTTTGCTCGCCGGCAGGCTTGAGCGAAATCCGGAGCACGCGCGCGCCCCACGTCTGGCCGCTTGCAAAGTTGCGCTCGTGCACCGCGATCTCCGCCGTTTCGCTCTTGAACGGCGACTCGGCATCGGCATGAAACACATGCGTTTTTTTCAGCTGACCCGTTGGCGCGAACCAACAACTGGCGGCGCCGCTTGCGATCAATCCATACACGGTTAGCGGCGTGCCGTTGACGCGCGATGGTTCGCCCAGCGCGGCCGTCTGCGTGAGTGTTTCGCTAAAGTTTTGCGTGGAGCAGCCGCCAAGACCAGCCACTAAGGGGGCTAGCAAGATATAACCCAGCGATAGCAGGCGGCAACTGTTCATGCGCATGCGTACGGCGAAGCAGAAAAGTTTGCCAGACCTGTTACGCGAAATAAATAGCAGCGCCGCACGGCAGCGCCGCTTAACTTTTCCAAAGTGGATAGGAAACCGAACGCGTGAAGTGAACCCTAACGCATCGTTGCGCCAGAGCCCCGCTCCATCCGCCGCCGCCCGCGAACCTGGTCGCGCGCATCCGGCACGATCACAGCAGCTAATTCAGCCTGAGCCGCGTCCCGCTCGCGTATTGCCGCATCCAACTTTGCAGCCAACCCTTCGATCGAGGCCTGCAGGTTCATCCGGCGCTGACACGTGGCCTTGGCGAATGTGGAGTAGGCGAAATGAGTGACATCTTTCACGCCAGTCCGGTCTTCCTCAGCAGAAATCTGCCGATCGAGATCCGTTACCATGTGTTCGAATTCGCGAATCATGTGCTCCAGGTCGCCAACCTTTCGCGTCGTTTCGCTGGCTTCGAAGCGCTTGGCGCGGAGAAGTGTTTCCCGTGATTTCATGTTCGATACCCTTTACCAAATTCGAACAAACAAAAGTCTGATGATCCAATTTTCATGCCAGCCGTTTGTCAGGAGACCCTGCCGGTAACACAATTCATGGACGCATCAGGCTGAGCCAATACTACGCAGACATCGTTACTTTGTTCCTCTACACAGTATGCCAACTATCACTTAAGTCGATGTGAATTTGAGCAATCTGATGGCAGAACAATGAGGTATCGGCTTTTCTGAAGATTGGCCAGTAACAACCAATCTTATATTGAACCTGCCCGAACCTTACTAGACATTGACTTATGCATATTAAGAGCACCCTTACGCCCACAGCGGGATCTATGCGAAAACTGCCAGACCGAAGCTTCGCTGGTCTTTCACCTCGCTTTGCTCCGCTTGAACCCACGATCACCATGCGGCCGCACGGAAACTGCGGTGTTCGCTCGGGCGGCCGGTCCGAGCTGGCGGGTGAGTTTCGAAACCAACCGATCGATCCACCTCAAAGCCGGCTTGCGCATTGCGATGGCTGGGCGCTCAACAAGCTCCCAGGAGAAGACCGCCAACGGCAACGCGATCGACACTGAGAGCAAGGATACCAGAGTGGGACCGTATTCTGGCAAAAATGAGATAACGAGCTGCTGGATCGGACCGGCAAAGATGTAGACGCCATACGAGTAGTCATATTGGTTCGTGAACGCGCGCAAGCGGCCGAACTGGAAGGTCGACACCCAAAGGGTTGCATATCCCAGGAACAGACATGTGGCGAGTTCGCCGAGACGCGTGCCGATACAGAGAGCGAAGGCGGCTGCAAGCGGTATCAGCAAGACGCCGGATATATACACGTAATCTTTAACCAAATACGCCAACACACCCGCATAGAAGTATAAAGCGAAGTAACGAAGATTATCGGCGAAGGTGTAGGTATCCAGCGGCTTCGGCTGGCCGGCAAAAACAGTCAGCACCAAGATTGCGATCAGCGCCGTGGTAACCGGGCGCCAGCGATCATTCAGCAAGCCCGCGCCGCCAGCGAGCCCAAGCCCGATATAGCACAGCACCTCGTACTTCAGCGTCCACAACGAGACGTTGACCATCTCGGGGAGCGCCTGATCGTGGAAGAGATGCGGCAACGGGGCGGAGCCGGTTACCAGCAACAGTGTCTTCAAGATATACAACGGCAATTGCTTGTCGGTGAAGTATTGAACGAGGCTGCCGTGGGTGAAGAGTGGCCCGAGGACAAACGCCGTGAGCAGCACGCACACGAGCAACGCGGGAAAGATGCGCAATGCCCGCGCAACGGCGAAATCCAGGACGCTGCGGCTTCGCAGCAGGCTCTGAGCAACGAGAATGCCGGACAGAAAGAAGAAGACCTGAACGGCATGCTCGCCAATCGAGTGCCCCGTCAAGCGCACGAGAGGGTCGGCGAGCTTGGAGCCCGAGGTGAACCAGTAGGAGTGCGAAACCAGCACCGCGAGCGCCATCGCCAGGCGGATGACACCAAAACTGTTCTGATCCGGCGAGAGCATGCCGCTCATCCGGACGGCTTTCGGCAGCGGCAATCGACGGGGCATGTTCATTCGGCTGCAACTTGTCAAAGGTTGATCGCTCAACCTCCGCCATGCATTGCTCATGCCACTGCTAAGAACACGACCCGGCAGCGCCGGTTAGTCAGCTCACGGCGTCGTCTTCGGCACCGGCGACGCTGGCGGCGATACCCGCTCATCGAGTGGAGCTGTGCCCTGGTACTTCTGTAAGGCGCCCCTCACCCGCTCTTCGATACGGCCCTCGATCATGCGCGACCGTTCGATCAACTTGTCGTCGAGGTCGCGGATCTCCCGCAAGCCATCGTCGGTGCTCGCCCATACGACGCCCAGCAGCAAGGCAGCGATTGGCGCCAGGAACAGCGCGGTTTGCGAGGCGACCCGCAGAAAACCTGTCCAGAATAGCGAGAACAGTATTCCAAGCAGCAGCACCGGCCAGCGGCGCGCCGGGTCCGAAAAGATGAACAGGAAGGTAAACACAAGCGCTGCGACGCCGATCAGCATGACGGCCAGCGGGTGCTGCTTCTGCAGCGAGCCCATCGGCCAGGCCAAGCGCGCTGCCACCGCCCGGTAGATCGCCAAGCTCAGCCCCCAACCGAAAGCAGCAGTCGCCAACAGAAAAAGTGGATTTATCGTCATACTACGTCCCAACCGCTGTCGGATTATGCCCCATGCGACATTCATCCGCCCAATGCCAAAAGACCAAGGCAACACGCAACTCTAGGTTAAAGGGTAACCGGCTATCATAGCTCATCAATCCAACAACCTCGCGCCGAAATTATGCGCATGATCCATTTCCGGCTGAACGCGCCCGCTTGGTCGTGCAGCCTCGCCTCCGCCGCGAGGTAGAAACCGGCCCGATCCCGCAGCCGCGATGCACTTGCCGCCGTCGACGATCACCTCGCCTCGGCGCAATACGGTGACAGGCCAGCCCGTCAACGTGCGTCCGGCATACGGCGTGTAACCGGTCTTGTCGTGCACGGTGGCGTCGGCGAGCGTGACTTCGCGCTTTGGGTCCCAAATCGCGATGTCGGCATCTGCGCCAATCGTGATCGCCCCCTTCTTCGAATGCAAATTATAGATCCGGGCAGGCGCGGTACTCGTCAACTCGACGAACTTTGAAATGCCGAGGCGCCCTTTGGAAACCATCGCATCGAAAAGCAGCGGCAGGCGCACTTCGAGCCCCGGTAGGCCATTGGCGATCTGCTTGAAATTCGGGTTGGCGCTAGCGCTCAGCTTGCCCGTCTCGTCGTAGGCGTACGGCGCGTGATCGGACGATATCGTCTGCAGGTCGCCCAGTTCGAGCGCGCGCCACAGCGCTTCCTGATCACGCGTTTCGCGCGGCGGCGGCGAGCACATCCATTTCGCACCCTCGACGCCGGGTTGATCGAGGTCATGCCGCGTGAGGAACAGATACTGCGGGCACGTCTCGGCATAGACCTTCAAGCCTTCACCGCGCGCCCGCCGGATCGTTGCCGCTCCCTCCGCCGTCGATACATGGAAGATCATGATCGGCTGGTCGACGAGCGCTGCCAACGCGATCAGCCGCTCGAACGCTTCCCGCTCGGCCAGCCGCGGATGGCTGATGGCGTGATACTTGGGCGCGGTATAGCCGCGCGCCAGCAACCGTTTCGTCATCCATGAAATCATACCGTGATTTTCGGCGTGCACCGTGACCAGCGCACCGTTCTCGCGCGCGGTCATGAGAACATCCAGGAAGGGTTCGTCACGCACCTGCAACAGATCGTAGGTCATAAACACCTTGATCGACCCGTGGCCCTGGCGGATGAGGGCGGGCAGATGCTCCTTTATCGCCGTTTCGGTCGGGTCGGTCACGATCATGTGGAAGGTGTAGTCGATCACCGCGCCCTTGGCGGCCAGCGCACTATAATCGGTGACGACTTTCAACAAATCGCGTCCCCGGTGCTGTGCGGCGAACGCAATGACACTGGTCGTGCCGCCGTACGCGGCGGAGGTTGTGGCACTTTCCCACGTGTCCGCATTCATGATGCCCGCCGCCGACAACTGCTCGATGTGCGCGTGGCTATCGATGCCGCCCGGCAGAACGTAACGGCCGGTCGCATCGATTTCGCGGTTGCCCCCCGGCAGGTCGCGGCCGATGGCTACGATCGTCTCGCCCTTGATCGCAACGTCGGCCTCGAAGGTTTCGGTCGCGGTCGCAACCGTGCCGCCGCGAACCACGCAATCGTAGATTGGATCGGCCATGACAGCACCTCGACTGGACATTAGATTGGCGTTTGGCCCACATTGCCGTGAAATGAACAGGAGCGCCAGATGAGCCGACGGCCAAGTATTCTCGTCATCAATCCGAACTCGAACGAGGCGGTTACCAAAGGCCTGGAGGCGGCACTGGCACCGCTTGCCTTCAAGGACGGCCCCGCGATCGAGTGCGTGACGCTGAAGGAGGGCCCGTTCGGCATTGAGACCCAGGCCGATGCGGAAAGCGTGACGATGCCGCTGCGGCGGCTGGTCGATGCGGACAAAACTTCCGCCGCCTTCATAATCGCCTGCTATTCGGACCCGGGCTTACACGTCTGCCGCGAGGCAACGTCGCGACCCGTGTTCGGCATCGCCGAGTGCGGGATACTGACAGCTCTGGCACGTGGCAACCGGTTTGGCGTGCTCGCAATCAAGCAGCGATCGATCCCCCGCCACATCCGCTATTTGCGCCAGATGGGACTGATGGATCGTCTCGCTGGCGAACGGCCGCTCGAGATGAGCGTCGCGGAAACGGCGTCCGGCGAAGGCACGCTTGCCAGAATGATCGAAGCCGGGCGCGCGCTGAAGGAGCAGGATGGCGCCGACGTGATCGTTATGGGCTGCGCTGGCATGGCCCGGCACCGGCGCGCCCTCGAGCTAGAACTTGGCGTGCCCGTCATCGATCCGACGCAGGCCGCCGTTACCATGGCACTCGGCTCGATTGCCTTTGCTTGATGAGGCTGGCCTGGAGTTACTGCCCGGCGAGCACGCGCTCCTCGGCATGCTTTAGGCGCGACAGCTCGCGAAGGGCGATGCGGAACTCCTTCGCCGGGACGGATTGGGTTAGCGTTATCCCAGGCGCGGGCCGCACATCGAGCAGGATGTTCTTGCCTTCCCACAACCGCGTCGCCATCCGTGCGCTGACGGCAACGTCAGCCTCCATCAAGCAACCGAAACGGCTGCAGGCGTCGAAGCGCTTGTGAACCGTCGACGGATCGGCGTGAACCCGCACCACCTCAAGCTTCGCAACTGACGACGATGATCCGTCGAACCAGGCCGGCTCCGGCTTCTCGGCGAAGACGCGCCAGAGCAGCTGCTCCTGTCCGCCGATCTGGTCGATCACGAAGTGCGTGGTGATGCTGATCGTTTCCGATCCGCCGGTGGCAGGTGCGATCGTCGCAACACCCTCATGGATCAGCGCGCATCGCTCGCGGCGTCCGGAACTGCCGCAGCGGATCGTCCATCCTCCATACCGCGCGTGCAGGCGGGGCGGGAGCTCGCCATCGATTTCGGCCTTCGCCCACGGCCATGACCACGCTGCTTCTTCGGCCGGTGCAAGATCGGCAAAGGCGCACGCACGCTCGACGATCGATTGGCGAAAACGCGCGCCCGCATACGTTTCGCCGAGGCGGGCAGCCACACGCCGCCACTTGCCGCAATTCGATGTCGTGGTTGGCCGGGGGCGGGATTGTACGGCGGCCGCATCAAACTGGGGACCAACACCGAGGTGCATCGGGCCGTTGCGGAACGAGCCCGACACCTGAGCTGCAACGGGTAGTGCTGCCGCAAGGCAAAGCCCAGCAGCCATTGCGATCCCTCTCGACACGCGCGTTCTCAACT
>JANOOW010000463.1:0-2932 GCA_031421555.1 Hyphomicrobiaceae bacterium
GGGCGATGCGTTGACGCACGCCTACTCGGGCGCCCCGAACCTCTCGAACGTGTTTACCAACATCGTGCAGGACGGCAAACTGATCCCGGCGGCGCTCGCAGCCAAACAACGCGGCGTGATCTTCGACGTCGGGCACGGCGGCGGCAGCTTCGACTTCACGGTGGCCGATGTGGCGATCCAGGGCGGCGCGGTCCCCGACACGATCTCGTCCGACATCCACGTGTTCTCCGCCAACACGCCCGGCATGCCTTACCTCGCGTGGGTGATGAGCAAGTTCCTGACCATGGGTTTCACCCTCGAACAGGTGGTCGCGATGGCGACGGTCAACCCGGCGAAGGTGATCAATCGGATACCGAAACTCGGCACGCTGCAGGTCGGTGCGCCAGCCGACGTATCGGTACTCGAGATGGTCGAAGGTCCCGTCGAGTTCGTCGACACGCGCAACAACAAGCGGCAGGGCAAGATGTATCTCAAGCCCGCAAACACCGTGCTTGCCGGCGTGCCCTATGGACGTCCATATCAATCCCCGTTCGCTGTTCGCTAAGTGATCGGGAACGGAGCGCCACAGGTCGTAAGTTGTGCGGCGGCTCGGAACATCACACCGGCCAAGCCGATGCGTCAAAGCGGTCCGATGAGACGGCGGTATTCGGCTTCGGGCACGCCGTAGGAGGCGCCAGCCGCTCGTTCGAGCCGATCGCGGTCCAATATTTGAATGTTGCCGCGCGTTGCCTTGATCAGGTGGCGCCCTCCAACAAGTGGATCGCATCGGTGACGCTGGAGCGGCGAACGCCCAGCATCATCGAGAGAAAATCGTGAGTTATCGGAAATTCGTTCGAGTCGAGCCGGTCGCGGCACATGAGTACCCATCGGGC
Source organism: Hyphomicrobiaceae bacterium (assembly GCA_031421555.1). Lineage (GTDB taxonomy): Bacteria > Pseudomonadota > Alphaproteobacteria > Rhizobiales > Hyphomicrobiaceae > JAKFWF01. Next base: position 873 of record JANOOW010000463.1, read on the forward strand.
TAGCCGCTCTTCAATGATCGAACTGCCGTTGACGAGTGCGGTTTGCGCCGTCTGGGTCATGAACACGTGCACGAAGCGCAAAAGCACAAGGTGAAGCGCCGGGCTTTGCTTGATGACCCGTTGAAAATCGCTCAATTCCATCCGAAAACCGCAGCCGCCGATTTGCATGTAGTGATGGTGCGGAGTTTGGCTGGAACCTAGTAGGAGAGGCGTACCGGACATCCCATCACGGCCATAAACGCCGACCTCGATACTGCGTCCATCGGCCTTTTCGGCAACAACGGACACCATTCCTTTCTCGATGAAGTAGACGTGTTCGATCGGAATGTTGGGAAGGATCAGAACGTAGTCCCGATCAAGCGTTACTTGTTCGAGATGCGGCGCGACGATATTAAAATCGTCAAACGGCAAACTCGACAGCATGCGATTGCGTACGTCTGATTGTTCAACCATGACCGGCATTTCATTATTCGGGTTCACCTTGGCCGCGCGCCCGCGCGGACCTTCCATTCTGCCACCTAGCAAAAGCGGATCCAAACTTCCAATCACCGTACGGTACCGTACTAGACCATTTTCGGCCAAGAAATTTGAGTACATTTTGCTGTGCCGACCGAATTGTACCAATTTCACGCACGGACTGTTCCATAGGCATTTCGGAGCAAGCCGTTGCGCAGTTGGAATATCTCGTCAGGCGGCGGAGTAACGGATCTGTGGGGACGCGGGTCATCCTTATCCGTGCAAAACGGTTCATCGGGGCACTCTCGACAACTGAAATCGACAATGCCTCTGGATGCGAAAATCTGAGCATTCTTGAACGCATTGCTGGTAAGGAGTACGATTTTGAAATGGTCGACAGCAGTAGTATCCGACCGCTCGATCGAGAGCAATAGCGTACAGGCGCGTGGTCTTTCGGCGGAAAATGCTCATCTCCGGCAATTGTTGGTGCAGTCCAGTGTAGACGCGCAACGGCACCTCCTGGAGGCTTGCAACGCCGCTTCTGAGAGCGAGTCGGCGCTTCGCCTGCAACAGCTCCTGATCGAGGAGTTGCACCACCGCTCGAAGAACTCACTCGCGGTGGTAAAAGCGATTGCCTCGCAGACGCTCAAAAACGCCGGATCGGTAGAGGCAGCTCAGATTGCTCTGGATCACCGGTTGACCGCGTTGGGCCGCGCGCAAAGTCTTCTTCTCAGCAATTTGGCAAGTGCAAGCCTGTGCGACGTGGTTCGCGCTGCAATAGAGCCTTTCGACGATCCTCACGTGTCCCGATTCGACATCGAAAGCATGGCGCTCGACGTGAGCGCAGGCGCGGTGCTGCCCATCAGCTTATCCCTGAACGAGCTTTGCACGAACGCGGTCAAATATGGCGCACTGTCTGTCACCGCCGGGCGTGTTGCGATCGCGCTGAGTGGGAATGATGACGCGAAGCGGATCAATTTCAAATGGACCGAAACGGGCGGACCAAAGGTGCACAAGCCCAGCAAGCGAAGCTTTGGCACGAAGCTCATCGAGCTGATGGCCGGTCAGATCGCAGCCGGCGTCAGCCTGCGGTACGAGCCGGAAGGCTTCACCTGCGAACTCGACATTCCGCTTGCGGGAATTCAGGCGACGGCCGCTCAGATTGCGCGCGTCTGATCAGCTGCCCGCCGCCAGACTTCACCTACAACTTCGATTAACGCTGCAAGCATTTGCAACTTGCTGAAAGCGGGGCGGGGGTTAGGATTTGAGTAACCCGTTCGTATCGCGTGAAGTCTACCCGAGGGCCGTCATGGCAACTGAACTTTCAACGCCTGCCCGCACCCGCCGCACGCTGCTTGGTGCGAAGATCATCTTCAACGGCAGCAGCTCGATCTTCGACTGTACGGTAACTGCCCTCGGCGAAGAGAACGCCACGCTCAAGACCGAGAACGCGCGCTTCGTGCCCGACATCTTCACGATGAAGATCCCGAGCTACAACGAAGATTACATCTGCGAGGTGCAGCAGCGCGCAGGCCTAGAGCTACAGGTTTCGTTCCGCATCAAGCCGCGCACCGGCACCGGCCGGATCCTCAATCTTGTCAGGC
>JANOOW010000464.1:0-45041 GCA_031421555.1 Hyphomicrobiaceae bacterium
ATCAAGCAGAACGCGACCGTGATGATCCTAGCCGACATCGGCACCATCGACGGCGATCTGAAGACCAAGGTTGGAGAGTGGGTCCGCAAGGGCGGGGTGCTGGTGCGGTTCGCCGGTCCGAGGCTTGAAAAGGGTGGCGACGAGTTGCTGCCGGCACCGTTGCGGGTAGGTGGGCGCACCTTGGGCGGAGCACTGTCCTGGTCGACGCCACAACCCCTCGGCGCCTTCACCGATGATAGCTTGTTCACAGGACTGAACATACCAGCCGACGTGCAAGTCACGCGGCAGGTGTTGACGGATCCAGCCCGTCTCGACGGCAATGTGAAAGTCTGGGCGCGCTTGAAGGACGGCACGCCGCTGGTCACCGCCGCATCACGCGGTGCTGGTCAGCTTGTTCTATTCCACGTGACCGCGAACTCGGACTGGTCCAATCTGCCGCTGTCGGGACTATTCGTCGATATGTTGCGCCGCCTTTCGACACTTGCGAAAACGGGGGCGATCGCTGGCGATGCGCTCGAAACTGGCACGGCTGCCAATCCCGCTCCTGCGGCCCCAGATCAGGCCAATGTGCTACCGCCTGTTCAAACGCTCGACGGATTTGGCGCGTTGCGCAGTCCGCCTCCGACGGCACGCGCAGTGCAGGCAGCGAAGTTTGCCACAGCTGAGACGTCCGCCGACAATCCACCGGGCTATTACGGTTCGCAAGCGACACCGCGAGCCCTTAACGTGATCGGTCCGAAAACCGTGTTGACTCCGCTGCCAAGTCTGCCCGCGTCGGCCGAGCGGCGCGCCTACACGAGCCAAACCGCCACCCCGCTAAAACCGACCTTGTTGGGTCTGGCGTTAGCGCTTTTGCTGATCGATGTGATCGCCGTTCTGTTGCTGCAAATGGGCTCGCGCGCTTGGGGAATGCTACGCCCCGCCGGCCGGGCGACTACAGCCGTGCTCACGTTGCTTGGAACTAGCGTGTTGTTCATTGGAAGCGGCGATACATGGGCGCAATCGCCGAGCTGGCGGTCGTTGCCACAGCAACAAACCATACCGGACCTGCTGCAACAATTTGGCGCACCCGCACCTCAGGTGCAGACAGTTCGGCCGCCCGGCCTTGCGCCTCTCGACCTACAGGCCTTGGGCGCAACCGGAAAAGTGACCTTCGGCTACGTTCTGTCGGGTGATCCCGCTACGGATCAGACGAGCCGCCAAGGTCTGCAAGGTCTCAATAAGATATTGCTGGGGCGGACAGCTGTCGACCCGGGCGAACCAATCGGCGTGAACATTGCAGCCGACGAAATCGCATTCTTCCCGATCTTGTATTGGCCCGTGCTCGCCAACGCGCGCGTCCTCGCCGATCCCGTCCTGGCGAAGATCGATGCCTACATGAAACAGGGCGGGCTTATCGTCTTCGACACGCGCGATTACGGCCAAGGCATGCCGTCAGGTTTCAACGTGCAGGGCAACGGCCGCGATGGCACATCATTGCAACGCCTCTTGGGCCGCCTCGACTTGCCGCGCCTAGAGCCGGTGCCGGACACGCACGTGCTCACCAAGTCGTTCTATCTAATGCGAACCTTCCCCGGCAGATGGGATGGGGGTCAGCTTTGGGTCGAAGCCGAGGCGCCCGAGACATCCGCTCAGGGCAAACGTGCAAAGCGGGCTGATGGGGTAAGTTCGGTGATCATAACGTCCAACGATCTCGCGTCGGCATGGGCGCTCGACGACGCCAATCGCCCGATTTATCCAGTCGTGCCCGGCGGCGAAGGACAACGTGAGCAAGCCTTCCGCACGGGAATCAACATCGTGATGTACGCACTGACCGGCAACTACAAAGCCGACCAGGTGCACATTCCCGATCTACTGCAAAGGCTCGGCCAATGACGAACTGGTCGATCGATTTCGCACCGATGCTGCCAGCCTACTACCTATGGGCGGCAGCGGTCGTGGCCGTTGTTTTGATCGTGCTGCTGTTTTTCCGCAGAACGCGAGGCGCGTTGTTTCGCACGCTCGCACTTGCCGCGCTACTTTTGGCGCTTGCCAACCCGACACTACGCGAGGAAGAGCGGGAAAACCTCGGCAACATTGCGATCGTCGTCATGGACGACAGTACCAGCCAATTGCTCGCTGGCCGTCCGGCGCAGGCAGCCGCGATCCGTGCCGATATCGAAGCCAAGCTCGGCAAGATACCTGGACTGCAGATCAAGTTTGTCTCATCGTCGAAGCCCGATGGCGAGACGACGTCCGGCACGACGCTGTTCAACGATCTCAATAAGGCACTAGCGACCGTACCGCCCGATCGGTTGGCCGGCGTGATCATGATAACCGACGGTCAGGTGCACGACGTGCCTAAGTCCGCCGCCGCGCTCGGCTTCGATGCCCCGGTGCACGCGTTGCTGACCGGCCGCCCCAACGAGTTCGATCGCCGCATCGAAATCGTGACTGCGCCGAAGTTCGGCATCGTCGGTCAAAATCGCGATATCGAGTTGATCGTTCGCGAGGCGGGGCGCTCCGGCCTAGCGAGCAACACGGTGTCGCTCAAGGTGCGCCGTGAAGGCCGGCCCGACGATACGATGCGCAGCGAAATCGGCCGCACGGTTCGCGTTCCGATGCCGTTCCCGCATTCAGGCCAGAACATCGTCGAGATCGAGCTGGCGGGTGTGCCGGGCGAACTGACGCTGGCCAACAATCGCGTTGTCGTCGCGGCTGAAGGGGTGCGTGAAAATCTGCGCGTGCTCCTCGTGTCCGGCGAACCGCACGCGGGCGAGCGCACGTGGCGGAATTTGTTGAAGTCCGATGCGGCTATCGATCTCGTTCATTTCACGATTCTGCGCCCGCCCGAAAAGCAGGACGGCACGCCCATCAATCAGCTGTCGCTGATCGCCTTTCCGACGCGCGAACTGTTTTCGCAAAAGATCAACGAGTTCGATCTCATCATTTTCGATCGCTACCAGCATCGCGGAATTCTGCAGCTGCTCTACTATGACAACATCTCGCGTTACGTCAGCGAGCACGGCGGCGCGTTGCTGGTCGCGGCAGGTGACGACTACGCCGGCGCACAGAGCCTCGTGCGCACGCCTCTGTCGCCGGTGCTTCCAGCTCTGCCGACCGGTCGCGTCATGGAGCAGCCGTTCAAGGCCAAGATCACCGAGATGGGATCAAAGCATCCGGTGACGCGTGGACTGCCAGGCGGCGAGGGCGCCAATCCAACATGGGGACGCTGGTTCCGCCAGGTGGATGTCCGGCCGGATCGTGGCCGCATCGTCATGAGCGGGGCGGAAGAAAAGCCGCTGTTGATCTTGGATCGCAAGGGTAAGGGTCGCGTCGCCCTGCTGACTTCCGACCATGCTTGGTTATGGGCGCGGGGCTATGAGGGCGGCGGTCCGCATACCGATCTCTTGCGGCGGCTCTCGCATTGGCTGATGAAAGAGCCAGATCTTGAGGAAGAGCGTTTGATTGCGACCTCCAAAGGCTTGAAACTCACGATCGACCGCAGATCGATGGAGGAAGCCGTACCGCCGGTTACATTGATGGCACCGGGTGGAGCCACCTCGGAGGTTCGGCCGGAGAACAGCGGTCCCGGCCTATGGCGTTCTGTGGTCGATGTGTCGGAGCCTGGCCTGTATAAGGTTCAGACCCCGGGGCCGTCCGGTCCGCTGACGGCCGTCGCGCACGTCGGTGTCGAGGACGTCCGTGAAATGTCGGAAGTGACGGCGACGGATGAAAAACTGCAGCCACTAGTCGATGCGACCGGTGGAGGGGTTTTCTGGACCAAGGGCTCCGGCGTATTCGCGAGCTCCGATCCGGGCTCGGTCGATGTCCCGCGGGTGACCATGATGTCGTCGGCGAAAGTCTTGGCTGGCTCCGGCTGGCTCGGCCTCAAGGACCGCGAAGCCTACGTCACGCGAGGCGTAAAGCTGACACCGATGTTCACCGGCCTACTCGCGCTAGCAGCCCTGCTATTTCTGATTGCGCTCGCTTGGTGGCGGGAAGGACGCTAGGTTCCCTCTCAAACGGTGAGATGGCAGGATAAATCTGATGAAATCAGCACGACCGGTCGGCTTTATCGGCATCGGCAATATGGGTGGGCCGATGGTGCGCTGCCTTGCCAAGGCTGGTCATCAAGTCCTGATGTATGACATGCGCGCGGAAGCGATGGCGTCAGTCGCCGACGCTCAGCTTGGCATCGAGGCCGCCGCAAATTCCGCCGAACTAGCCAAACGCTGCGAGATCGTGATCACGATGCTGCCCGAAAGCCGGCACGTCCGGGATGCCATCGCCGGCGAAAACGGCATTGCCGGGCACGGCTTTGCGAGAGGCTCGGTCGTAATCGACATGAGCTCGTCTTTCCCGCTCGACACGCGATCGCTTGGCGAAGCACTTGCAGCCAAAGGCATCGGCCTCATCGATGCGCCCGTTTCCGGCGGTGTGGGCAAGGCCGTGACAGGCACGCTTGCGATCATGACGGGAGGCGATGCAGCGCTGATAGATCGCGTCGAACCGGTGTTGACGGCGATGGGTGCGATCCACCGCACCGGCGCGCTCGGTTCCGGCCACGCCATGAAGGCGCTGAACAACTACGTGTCGGCAGCCGGCTTGGTTGCGACCGCCGAAGCACTGATCGTGGGCAAAAAATTCGGGCTGGATGGCGCCGTCATGACCAAGGTGCTCAACGCCTCCACCGGGCGCAACAACACCACCGAGAACAAAGCCGAGCGCTACATGCTATCCCGCAAGTTCGACTCCGGCTTTGCACTTGCACTGATGGAAAAGGACGTTGGCATGGCGCGCCGCCTCGCCGAAGAGCTTGGCATAGGTGCGGACGAATTGGCCTTCGTCAGTGGCTACCTCACCAAAGCGCTTGCAGCCCTCGGTAAGGATGCCGACCATACGGCCGTGCTTCAATTCGCCGAGAAAAGCGTTACGGATTGAAATTTACGGCGGTCGTGTTCGCGCCGCAGAGCAGCACGCCGACACGCTCGCCTTTCGCCGGCTTGTAGACGCCGGAAAGCAGAGCTGCGAACGCCGCGGCACCACCTGGCTCTAGAACGATACGCAAAGCTTGCCAAAGCTGAACCTGCGCCGCGCGGATCGCCTCATCGCTCACGAGAACAACCTGCTCGACGAAGTTGCGTGCGATCGGGAACATGAGATCACCCACGCGCCGCGCCCCCAAGCTGTCAGCTGCCAATCCCGATACCTCGACGTCGATTGGGGTTTGCGCCGCGAACGCACCGAACAGTGCCTGACACGTGATCGGCTCGACGCCAATGATGCGAATCCGGCTTTCATACCAAGCAGCAATTCCGCCGATCAGTCCACCTCCGCCCACGGCAACGAGCAATGTATCGAGCCCGGGCGCCTGCGCTTCAAGTTCAAGTCCGACGGTACCTTGGCCCAGAAGCGTCTCGACCTGATCGTAGGCATGAATATCGAGCGCTCCGGTCTTTTTCACATGCGCCCGGCAGGCTTCGTACGCCTCCGCGTACGTCTCGCCGCCGACGGCGAGATCAGCGCCAAGATCGCGAATGAGCTGCACTTTTGCCGGTGATGAGATCTTCGGCACAAAGATTTTTGCCTTCCGGGCAAGTTTCGACGCCGCATAGGCGACCGCGGCTCCGTGATTGCCACCGGACGCAGCTGCGACCCCTGCTTCCGGAACATCCCGCATCAGCATATTGGCGAAGGCGCCGCGGGTCTTGAACGATCCGGCGTGCTGCAGTTGCTCGAGCTTGAACGTAATCGGCCCGGCATCGATGCCGAAATCGGCGCCAACCGTGTCGGTCACCGGCGTGCGGCGCACATGCAACCGCAGGCGATTATAAGTAGCGGCGATGGTATCGCGCGAGATTTCCTGATCCATCATGCGTCTCCGGTATTGCTGCCATTGTTGCGACAGAGAACAAAAAACGCAAACGCTGGCTATGCTTGGTTGAGCGCCGGGCGGAATTAGGTAGGAAGGCCCGGCGCAACAATGGGAAGCCGCATATGGCCGCCGCAAGTTCGACGAAGGTGGTCATCATCGCCTTCGCATGCAATCTTTGCATCACGATTGCAAAATTTGCTGCGGCGCTCTTCACCGGCTCATCGGCCATGTTGTCGGAAGCGATACATTCACTCGTCGATACGTCCAATCAGGGCTTCCTGTTGCACGGGATCAAACGAGCCGCTCGCCCGCCGGACGCCGGCCATCCGCTCGGCTATGGCATGGAGTTGTACTTCTGGAGCTTCGTCGTCGCCATCATGCTGTTCTCGCTCGGAGCGGGCGTATCGATATACGAGGGCGTCGATAAGCTTTCTCATCCGCATCCGGGCAGCAATCCTGAAATCGCTTATGTGGTGCTCGGCGTCGCCCTGCTCATGGCGTGCATATCGACGCGGCAGGCGCTCAAGACCTTGAGAAAAGATCGCAACGGCACAAGCGCGCTCGCGACTTTGCGGCGTTCGAACGACCCTGCACGTTTGACCCTTCTGCTCGAACATCTGGCGGGTTTGGCTGGACTGACGGTAGCGATCATCGGAATTTTCGCGACGCATCAATTCGATGCCGAATGGGCGGACGGTGCCGCGTCAATTGCGATCGGACTCATTCTTGCGGCGGTCGCGGCATTCCTTTCGGTCGAGATCAAAAGGCTACTTATGGGAGCGCTAGCATCCGGCGACTTGCAAAACGGCGTGCGCGCGTTGCGTGACGCAGCGGGTGACGTTGCAGCGGCGAGTGAACGATTAAACCGCACCGTCAAGGGTCCGTATCCAGAGGTGCAGTGCATGTTCCTCGACGTGAAGGCTAGCGCACCGACGGCACTCAAGACTGCCACCGTCACGCCACCTTCGCCGAGCCCCGGCGCACCTGCAAAGACAGCAGTGGCAACCGATCCGGAAAATTCTGCCCCGGCTCGAGCGTTTGAAGCCGCCGCCACGCCAAAACCAACGATCGCAGCTCGGCCAGCCTCAGCACGCAAGGGCGGCAAACGGCGTCGCTGATGTGCACCTCGGGCGCACAGATCTAAAAAGGAATCTCGTCGTCGAGAGGCTTGTCGAAGCTCTTTGCAGCACCCTTCGAAGCCCGCTTCGGGTCGCTGTAACCACCGCCACCACTCGAAGCTGATCCACCGCCGTAGCCGCCATCCGGCGCCCCGTAACCAGCTTGTCCATCTTCCTGCATTCCAGCTCCCGCACCTGCACCTGCACCCGCACCCGCACGACCGTCGAGCATAGTGAGTACGCTGTTGAAACCCTGCAGCACGACCTCGGTCGAATACTTTTCCACCCCGGCCTGATCGGTCCACTTACGCGTTTGAAGCGCGCCTTCGATGTAAAGCTTGGCGCCTTTCTTCACATAGCTCTCGATGACTTTACACAACGGCTCGCTAAACACGACCACGCGGTGCCACTCGGTCTTTTCCTTGCGCTCGCCCGAGTTCTTGTCACGCCAGCTTTCGCTTGTGGCGATCGACAGATTGGCGATCGGCCGGCCGTCCTGCGTGCGGCGGATCTCCGGATCCTTGCCCACATTACCGACCAGGATCACCTTGTTGACGGAACCAGCCATTTCAAACTCCTTTTGAGGATACAATAACCGACTTTGCGTCGCCAGCGTGATTCTCGTTGAGCCTAAGCCCATCAGGACGAAGTAGGCACTGGAACATCTGCTCGTCCACGGATTTCTTGCTATATAACTTCAAATTCGTTCGCTATTCGTTCTAAGATAACACACGGTCGCCGGATTGCAAGGGTAAACGAGGAATCACACCCTGCTACAAAGTGCACCTATTGACCCGCCCTTCGGATTCAACCCATTTGATGAATAGCCCGGATACTCAATAAAGCATCGATCCATGCCTCCAACAGGCCGCCTATTATTGATTGTTTTCCTGTCGCTTGCGACGGGTGGAGGGGCTTTGGCACAGGCGCCGGCCGAACCGGCGGTCGCGCGATCCCAGGAAGGGTCCGCAGCACTGGCAAAAGGTAGTCTTTCAGCCGCCGTTGCCGCGTTCACCGAAGCTTTGAAAGAGCAAAGTCTCACGAACGACCGCAAGGCAACGATCCTCAACGATCGCGGTGTCGCATATGGGCGCATCGGTCAGCCGCGGCTCGCCGTGGAGGATTTCAACCGCGCCGTGCAACTCTTTCCAGAGTATGCAGCCGTTTATAACAATCGTGGCAATACCCTCGTCGCGATGGGACAAGTGCGTGAAGCATTGAAGGACTTCGACCGGGCCATCGTGCTCACCCCCGGCTATGCCGTTGCTTTCCACAACCGTGCCAGCGCCTACATCCGGTTGGGCCAGACCGCACAGGCCATCCGTGACTATACCAAGGCTATCGAACTGATGCCGGGAAGCGCGCCGCCGTTATCCGGGCGCGGACGTGCGTTCCTGGCCGAAGGACGGCCGTACGCCGCGATGCGTGACTTCTCCCGGGCAATCCTGAGTGACGCCCGGTTCAGCACCGCTTATCGCTCACGGGCGGAAGCCAAGATCGAGGTCGAGCGTATCGACGATGCCATCGAGGATCTGAGCCGCGCCATCGCCTTCGAGCCAGGCAATGCTGAAGTCTTCGTTCTGCGGGCGCAGGCCTACTTGGCAAATCACAACCCGGCCTCGGCGATCAAGGATTTTACGCGCGCTATCGAACTCGATGCGAAGTCGGTTGCGGCCTTCCAAGGACGGGGCCTCGCATATGCCAAGGTTGAAGCCTTCGAGGAGGCCGAGGCGGACCTCGCGCGCGCTATCGAGCTGGATCCGAGAGCCGCGTCTGCGTTCGCCTATCGCGCTTATGTCTACAAGCTGACAGCGCAACCGGAACTTGGTCTGAAGGAGACGGAAAAGGCTTTCAAGATCGATCTGAACAAAGCTGAAGCGTATTGGGCCAAGGGAGAGATTGAAGAAGCGCTCGGCCGCACCGACGAGGCCGTGGCGAGCCTTAGGCGTGCGCTCGTCTTGAAACCCGGCCTCAAGGATGCTGCCGAAGGTCTGGCCCGTCTAGGCGCGCCGCCGGACGACACCGCCGACAGCGAAGTGGTTGGCGCAGGCATTGCGCGCTGGCGCGTCGTCGCAAGGTCTGGCCGGTACTTTGCCGTGTCTGAAGAGTTTCGCGGCGTTCGCGTTCCATTGGAAATGATGGGCGAGGGCATCCCTCGCCTGCTCGAATGGGAGGTACGCAAGCCACCGCTGCAGGGGTTCGGATCGCTGAAGTTTAGCGCCGGGCGCTCTGGCGCACTTCAGATTGAGCAGGTTGCCATCGTCGACACCCAGTCGGCAACGGTCGTTGGCGTTCAGTTACACCGCGTGGGCGATCGCGTGTCGCAGTGGACCTGGGATGATGGCCGCGTCACCATCGCCAGCATCGATGGCGTTACAGACGAGTTTGTCTTGAAAGCAGCGAAACCGATAGAGAAGGAAGTTCCAGTCGCGGCCGCACCTCAGCCAAGACGCGTATCGAGTTCACAAGAAGGTAGTAGCAAGGCGACACCATCCTGGGCCCCTTGGGCCCAATCCGGTTGGGGAGGCGGAGGTGGATCTCAGCGTCAGCAACGGCAAGGACCAAAGCCAAAAACCCTTTTTGATCTTCTGCTGGGCAATTGATCCGATCGAGCGCTCGAAACGTTCCGATGTCTGCAACATTGAATGTGGATCAAAAAGCCATGCCCGCTGCGCCAACAATTATGTGGTTTCGTCAGGATTTGCGCATCTCTGATAACCTAGCCCTTGCACACGCGTGTGCTTCGGGTGGAAATATCGTTGCGCTCTACATTCTCGACGAGGTGAGTGCAGGCCCGTGGACCGTGGGCGCGGCCAGCCGTTGGTGGTTGCACAACAGTCTGGCTTCGCTTTCAAAGGAGCTCGAGAAACGCGGCAGCACATTGGTTCTGCGCCGGGGTGAAGCATCGAAGGTGCTGAACAGCGTCGTCGGCGAAACCGGGGCGAAATGCATCGTTGCCAGCCGCTCCTACGAGCCGTGGGCACGCACGCTGGAAGCGCGCCTGCATGATGAGTTTGATGCTGCTGGCGTTGACTTCAAGCAGTTCGCCGGCTCGCTGTTGTTCGAACCGGACGCGGTGAAAACCAAGTCGGAAACAGCTTTCAAGGTGTTCTCGCCGTTCTGGCGAGCCGTGTCGGCAACCGAGGTCCGCCAGCCAGCGGCCGCACCTGAGCGGATTGCGCAACCCGCTAAACTGCCGGCGAGCGATCACCTGAGCGATTGGCAATTGTTGCCCACCAAACCCGATTGGGCCGGCGGATTTCGAGAAAAATGGCGGCCGGGCGAAAGCTACGCGCTCGAAAACCTGGACACCTTTCTAGGCCAAGCCTTGGGCAATTACACGGAACAGCGCAACCGGCCGGACATCGCTGGGACCTCGCGCCTGTCACCGCATCTGCACTTCGGTGAGATTAGCCCCGCTGCGTGCTGGCATCGCGCGCGCGACATGGCAAAAAGCGATACCAAGCTTGCAGGTGGTCTCGATACATTTCTAAAGGAACTCGTCTGGCGCGAATTCTCGTACCACTTGTTGTTCCACTGGCCTGGCTTGCCCGATGAACCATTCCGCCCGGAGTTCGCGAATTTCCCATGGTCTGGGACTGACGCGCAGCTCCAGGCCTGGCCGCGCGGGCACACTGGCTATCCGATCGTCGATGCCGGCATGCGTCAGCTGTGGGCGACCGGTTGGATGCACAATCGTGTACGCATGATCACAGCATCTTTCCTGATCAAGCATTTGCTGATCTCCTGGCGCGAAGGCGCAATGTGGTTTTGGGACTGTCTCGTCGATGCCGACTTGGCATCCAACTCCGCAAGCTGGCAGTGGGTGGCTGGCTCAGGCGCCGATGCCGCGCCCTACTTCCGCATCTTCAATCCGCAAAAGCAGGGCGAGACGTTCGATCCAGATGGCACCTACGTACGCCGCTGGGTGCCCGAGCTTGCAAAATTGCCCAATCAATATCTACATGCGCCGTGGACTGCGCCGCCCGAGGTGCTGGCTAAAGCTGACGTCATGTTGGGCATGACCTACCCTAAGCCAATCGTCGACCATGCTCAGGCGCGCGCAGCAGCACTGGCTGCTTTCGCCAGCATCAAGGGTTCAAGCGGCCCCTTGACCACCGTCAGCTAACGCGTATGCATTTGCGTTAGGCGGATTGTGTACGCGGTGTCGCTCGATTAGCGCTCTTGACAACTGCAGCGCTCGATAAGATCGCCGAAGCACGCTGTATCCCAATCGAGGATTCACAATTTCATGAACGCTATTCCGGCTGCGTTCGCCTATCGGGTTTTGTCGGCTAGCGGCGCGGCTCGCCAAGGCGAGATTTCAACGCCACGCGGCATCATCCGAACCCCTGCCTTCATGCCGGTCGGCACGGCCGGCACGGTGAAGGCGCTTTACCCGGACCAGGTGAAATCGGCTGGCGCGGATATCGTACTCGGCAACACCTATCACTTGATGCTGCGACCCGGCGCCGAGCGCGTCGCCAGACTTGGCGGTCTGCACAAATTCATGCAATGGGACGGGCCCATTCTGACAGACAGTGGCGGCTTCCAGGTGATGAGCCTTTCTAGCCTGCGCAAGATGTCCGAGAAGGGCGTGACGTTCCAGTCGCACATTGACGGCTCGACCCATCATGTAAGCCCGGAGCGCTCGATCGAAATTCAATGTCTGCTCGGTGCCGACATCCAGATGCAGCTCGACGAGTGCATCGAATTGCCGGCAACGCGTGAGCGGGCGATCGAGGCCATGGAGCTATCGCTCCGCTGGGCCGAACGGAGCAAGCGCGCCTTCGACGACATGAGCAAGCCGGGCCAGGCGCTGTTCGGCATTGTGCAAGGCGGCACGGATTTGGCTTTGCGGCGGCGCTCAGCCGAAGCACTCGTCGCAATGGATCTCCCCGGTTATGCAGTCGGCGGGTTGGCGGTCGGCGAGGGGCACGATCTGATGATCGCGACGCTCGCCGGTACGACACCATATCTGCCGGCCGGTAAGCCGCGCTATCTAATGGGCGTTGGCACGCCCGTCGATATCATGGAGGCCGTCGCGCGCGGTATCGATATGTTCGATTGCGTAATGCCGACGCGCTCGGGCCGCCACGGACAAGCGTTCACGTGGGGCGGCAAGATCAACCTCAAGAATGCACGGCATGCGGAAGATCCAAGGCCACTCGATGCGAACAGCTCTTGTCCTGCCGCCCGCGATTACTCGCGCGCCTATCTGCATCACCTGATGAAATCGGGTGAGCATCTGGGCTCGATGCTGCTGTCGTGGGCCAACGTTGCATTTTATCAGGATTTGATGGCCGCCATCCGAAAAGCCATTGCCGCGGATCGCTACGCAGCCTTCGTCGCGGAACATAAGATGCGGCTGATGGGTGCCGAGCCGGCAGAAGCTTAACCAGGCGCAGGCGGCAGGAGCTCGATTGGCTGGAGAAACGCTGCTGCAATCAGCGCCCGCGTATACCGATGCTGCGGCGCGGACATGATCTGTTCAGTCGCACCCTCCTCCACGACGCGGCCATCTTTCATTACCAGAACGCGGTCCGACATCACGCGCACGACCGCCAGATCGTGGCTGATGAAAACGTAGGCGAGGCCATGCCGCAGTTGGAGATCGCGCAGCAAATCGACGATGTCGCGTTGCACGCTGCGATCGAGCGCCGAGGTCGGCTCGTCGAGGACCACGAGTTTCGGCTTCAAGATCAAGGCGCGCGCGATCGCGAGCCGTTGACGCTGCCCGCCGGAAAATTCATGCGGAAACCGGTTGCGCGTGCCGGGATCGAGCTGCACCTCTGCGAAGGCGGCGACGGCTCGGGCGTCGCGCTCCGCCTTCGACAGCACCGGCTCGTGCACCAGCAATCCTTCACTGACGATTTCCCCTGCCGTGAGCCGCGGCGACAACGATCCGAAAGGATCCTGGAACACCAACTGCATCCGGCGCCGCAATGGCCGCATGCCCGCCCGATCCAGCTCTTTGAGATCGCGATCTTCGAACCTGATTACGCCGGCTGACGGCAGCAACTTCAGGATGGCGCGGCCGAGCGTCGACTTACCTGATCCGGATTCGCCGACGACACCAACTGTCTCGCCAGCGCGCACGGTAAGATCGACGCCATCGACCGCCGCCAAAAACTTTCGCGGAATGCCTCTCAAAGCATCGAACAGAGCGCGGCGGCCGGCAAACGTCACACGCGTGTCTCGCGCATCGAGGACGATCGGAGTGTCCGGGTCGATCGGCTGTTTGTACCCTCGCGGCGTCGCGTCGATCAGGCGTTTCGTATACGGATGCTTGGGATTTGCGAAGAGATCACCAGCCTTGCCCTGCTCCACGCAAATGCCTTGATGCATGACGAGCACCCGGTCGGCAATGCGGCCGACCAGTTCCAGATCGTGTGTCACGAAGATGATCGCTAGACCCAGCCGCGTCCGCAGATCTTTCAGCAACGCGAGTATTTCGGCTTGTACGGTAACATCGAGTGCGGTGGTCGGTTCGTCGGCGATGAGCAGATCGGGGCTCATCGCGATCGCCATGGCGATCATCACGCGCTGGCGCTGACCGCCAGACAACTCGTGCGGGTAGGCATCGATCTTCGACCCGGGATCCTGAATGAGTACCGTCTCCAACAGTTCGAGCGCGCGCGTCCTCGCCGCTGCGCGTGACAGGCCTGCATGCCGACGCAATGGCGCCGCCATCTGCTGGCCGATCCGATAGAGCGGATCGAGCGAGGTCATTGGTTCTTGAAAGATCATGGTCAGCTTCGAGCCGCGATAGCGATCGAGCGTGGCTGCTTTTGCGCCGATCAACTCGACACCGTTGTATTTCGCCGACCCGCTCGATCGGCCGTTGCCGGCGAGCAACCCCATCAGCGCCAGCATCGACTGGCTTTTTCCCGAACCGGACTCGCCAACGATCGCGACGGTCTCTCCCGCCGCCACGTCGAAATCAATGCCGCGCACAGCTTTTAGGTCACCTGATCCGGTGCGAAATTCGACCGTCAGACCTCGAACGCTGAGCAGGGGGCCGGCCACAGGCTAAAGGTTGTCAATTAAACGTGTCTTACCGAGCCATGCCGCCATCAGCACGCGCGGCGGCCGTTGCGATTTCAGATCCCATTCGGCAAGCGTTTCGGCGTCACGAACGGCGACGTAGTCGACCTTGAAGCCTGCCTTCTCGAGCGCTGCTTGAGCGTCGCCCGTGGCCTTGTCGATGGCAACACCCACCTTCACCTGGTTTGCGATCTCGACAATCAAGCGATGGATGATCGGTGCGGTGGCGCGCTCTTGCGGTGAAAGATAGCGGTTGCGCGAACTCATCGCCACACCATCTGCCTCGCGCACGGTCGGCATGCCGGTAATCTCGATGGGCAAGTCCAAGTCGCGCACCATTTGGCGCACGACGCAGAGTTGCTGGTAGTCTTTCTCGCCGAAGATTGCGAAGTCTGCTTGCGATTGCGTAAACAACTTGCAGCACACGGTTGCGACGCCTTCAAAGAAGTGCGGTCGGAAATCAGTTTCGAGCCCAAGTGCCGCCCCCTTCGGTACGATCCGCGTCGCAGCGCCGGGCCGGTACATCTCATCGACACTCGGCGCCCATATGGCGTCGCAATCAATACCGGCGAGCTTTGCGACGTCGCCCGCCTCGTCACGCGGGTAGCGGGTAAAATCCTCGTGCGGCGCGAATTGGGTCGGATTGACGAAGATCGAGGTAATGGTGCGGCGTGCCTTGGCTCGGCCGAGCCTAACGAGTTCCACGTGCCCGGCATGTAGCGCCCCCATGGTCGGAATAATGGCACTGGTCTCACCAGCCTTGCGCCAGCTCGCCGTCAGCTTTCGCAAGCCGGCAAGGGTCCGCACGATGATAGGCCCCGTAGCAGCGGCAGTCGAAGTCTTGGCCAAGCTTGTGCCCTCCCGTCGCATCTGATTGGCGCAACCTCCGATGCGAGGTCAGGGCCGTCAAGAGTTTGCTCGATCTCAAACTTCGCCGTTGCATCATATTACACTTGGCACATCGCCACCGAGTGCGCGACATTGCGGCGTCAACAATCGAAAGTCCGTGCCCGAATGCTTGTCTACGCCTTGAAGCGGCTGTGCGTTGCGGTGCTGGTGGCGCTATTTGTCTCGGCAATCGCGTTCACCGCTCTGCGCATGTCGGGCGACCCAGCGATTGCCATTGCCGGCGAAGGAGCCAAGGCCGCCGACATCGAGTTGGTGCGCAAGACCTACGGGCTCGACCGGCCGCTCGCGGTGCAGTATTTCGACTGGCTGCAGACTGTGGCGAAGGGCGACTTCGGCGAGTCGCTGTACTTCAAGACCCGCGTCACAAGCCTGATCGCGGACAAACTCCCGGTGACCTTTATCGTCGGCGCGCTATCGATCCTGTTCGCACTCGCTGTCTCCGTTCCGCTCGGCGTTTTAGCGGCCGTCTATCAGGGCAGCATCATCGACCGGCTGGCTCTGGCTGTCGCTGTCGCTGGACAGGCGCTGCCCAACTTCTTCTTCGCCCTCGTGTTGATGATGATCTTCTCGATCCAGCTGCGATGGCTGCCTGTATCCGGCTCCGATACATGGGCCCACTACGTGATGCCGGTGATCGCGCTCGGCTACTACGTGACGCCACCGCTGATGCGTCTCGTCCGTGCCGGCATGATCGAGGTGCTCGGCGCCGACTACATCAGAACGGCACGCGCCAAAGGGCTGTCGTCGATGAGCGTGATCTTCAAGCATGGCCTGCGCAACGCGCTGGTGCCCGTTGTGGCATTGGCCGCGGTGCAGCTCGGGCTGTTGCTTGGCGGGTCGATCGTGATCGAGACGATCTTTGCGTTGGATGGGCTGGGCTACCTCGCCTACCAATCGATCACGCACAAGGACTATCCCGTCACGCAAGCCGTACTGCTGCTCCTGTCACTGATCTACGTGCTGCTGACACTCGCGGCCGACCTACTCAACGCCTTCCTCGACCCTCGCATGCGGGCGGCATGATGGGTATGTCCGCATGACGATGGACACGGCACGCACCAACATAGCCACGGAACCGGTCCGGCCGCTGCCGACGCTGGCGCGGCGAATGCTCTCGGACCCGGCGCTGGTGATCGGACTGGCACTCGTCGGCATAGTGGTCGCCTTGGCCGCGCTCGCCCCGTTGATCAGTCCGCATGACCCTTATGCCCAAGATCTGACTGCGCGCCTGATTCCGCCGTTCTGGCACGCGAAGGGCACCTGGGTGCATCCGCTCGGCACCGACAATCTGGGCCGGGACTACCTCTCACGCGTCATCTATGGCGCGCGCATATCCCTTTTGATCGGCGTCTCGGTGATGCTCATTTCGGGCCTGATCGGCACCACACTCGGCCTCGTCGCGGGCTACTTTGGCGGCAAAGTCGACATGGTCGTGAACTTCATCATCACGGCCCGGCTGGCGATGCCGGTCGTACTCGTGGCGTTGGCGGTGGTGGCCATGATCGGCGGCTCGTTGACCGTGGTCATTCTGACGCTCGGACTGCTCAAGTGGGACCGGTTCGCCGTGGTGATGCGAAGCGCGACGCAGCAGGTCCGCGCACTCGATTATGTCACCGCCGCTGAAGCCGCGGGCGCATCTCGCAGCCGCGTGCTGGTCGGTGAGATTTTGCCCAACGTGTTGCCGCATCTGATCGTCGTCGCAACCGTTGAGGCCGGAAGTGCGATACTTCTCGAAGCGGCGCTATCGTTCCTGGGGCTCGGCGTCCAACCGCCACTGCCGTCCTGGGGGTTGATGATCGCGGAAGCAAAGAACTTCATGTTCTTCTCGTTCTGGCTGATCGCCATTCCGGGCAGCGCGCTGGCCCTCCTGGTACTTGGCATCAACCTCGCGGGCGATGGGCTGCGCGACGTACTGGCGCCGGAAGGCCGGGCATGAGCAAGCCGGTGCTCGAAGTCGCAGACTTGCACGTTGAACTCTCGACGCCACGCGGGACGTTGCAAGCGGTGCGCGGCATTTCGTTCGATGTGGCGGCTGGCGAGACCGTGTGCATCGTCGGCGAATCCGGTTGCGGCAAATCGATGACCGCGCTGGCGTTGATGGGCCTGCTGCCATCGACTGCCACGACGCGGGCAACACGGATCGCGTTATCCGGCCAGGATTTGACCACTGCGAAACGTTCGGCGCTCAACACCTTGCGCGGCGACCGGATGACGATGATCTTTCAGGAGCCGATGACGGCGCTCAATCCGGCCTGGACCATCGGCACGCAGTTGATCGAGGTGCATCGCCGCCATAAGGGTTCATCGGCGAACGAAGCGCGGGCGCGCGCCGTCGATCTTCTGGGGCGCGTTGGGATAGCACGAGCATCGGAGCGGCTAGGCGCATACCCGCACCAGTTGTCCGGAGGTCTCCGTCAGCGCGTGATGATCGCCATGGCGCTTATGTGCTCGCCCGATCTGCTCATCGCCGACGAGCCGACGACCGCGCTCGACGTCACCATCCAAGCGCAGATTTTGCGGCTGCTGGCGGAATTGCAGAAGGATTTCGGCATCGCGCTACTGCTGATCACGCACGACCTTGGCGTCGTCGCTCGGATCGCCGATCGGGTGAACGTCATGTATGCAGGCCGCATCGTCGAAAGCGCTTCGGCCATGGAACTCTTTGCCCGCCCGATGCACCCCTATACGCGCGGGTTGCTGGAGTGTCTGCCACGTCCGGGCATCACCGCTGGCGAACGGCTCGGCACCATCCCGGGCGTCGTGCCCTCCTTGATCGGCGGCATCAACGGCTGTGCGTTTCGCTCGCGTTGCCCTGTTGCCCTGCCCATATGCGCTCACACCGTGCCGCAAAGAGAAGCTAGCCCATCGCATCGGTTCGAGTGCGTGCATGAAACCGCAGCTCCGGTGGCGGTATGAGCAATGCCATTCTGGAGATGCGAGGCCTGACCCGCTCGTTCCGGGTGAGCCGCGGTGTGTTCCAACGTCCGCAAACGCTACGCGCGGTGGCCGGAATCGATCTTGACGTGATGAAAGGCGAAGTTCTCGGCATCGTCGGTGAATCCGGCTGCGGGAAATCGACACTTGCCCGCATGATGCTCGGCATTTTGCCGCCGACCGCTGGCACGATGCGGCTTGGTGGTCAGGACGTTTCGCAATTGTCTCGCCGCGAGCTTGCACGCCGGATGCAACCGGTGTTTCAGGATCCTTACTCGTCGCTGAACCCGCGCCGGCGCATCGCCTCGATCGTCGCATTGCCACTCGAGGTTCAAGGCGCGGGTTCGGCCGATGAGCGTCGCGCCCAGGTGCTAGCCGTGATGGAGAAAGTCGGCCTCCCCGCCCGCTTTGCCGATAACTATCCGAACCAGTTGTCGGGCGGTCAGCGCCAGCGCGTTGCTATTGCGCGGGCCTTGGTGACGAACCCGGAAATCGTGATTTGCGACGAACCAACCTCCGCGCTCGATGTGTCGGTGCAAAGCCAGATCCTCAATCTGCTCATGGATCTTCGCCGCGACCTCGGCCTTACATACGTGTTCATCAGCCATAACCTCGGCGTGGTCGAGCACTTGGCGACGCGCGTTGCCGTGATGTACCTCGGCCGCATCGTCGAACTGGCGCCGGTGGCAGATTTGTTCAAGGCGCCGCAGCATCCCTACACCAAGGCACTCCTCGCATCCGTGTTGACACCCGAGCCAGGACTAGGCCTACCCGAAGCATTGTTAGGCGCGGCCTCGCCCGATCCATTTGCGGTGACGCCCGGCTGCCCGTTTGCCGACCGCTGTCCGCAGGTGATGGACATTTGCCGATCGACGCGGCCGCCGCAAGTGGCGCGCGCAGGCGGCTATTCAGTGTGCCATCTCGCCCCGTCTACGCAGATTTTTCGAACTGCGGTTGCCAGCGCAGCAGGTACGACTGAACCCGGCGCACGAAAAACGCGAGGATGATACCGACGATCATCATCACGAAGATCGCGACCATCATTTCCGCAGCATTGGCGCGCGCCTCCGCCTCGATGATGAGCTTGCCCAGACCGCGCTCGGCACCGATGAATTCACCGACGATCACACCGATGAGCGCGAACGATACCGCTGGCGTCAGCGAGGCGAACACCCAGGCCAGCGCCGATGGAATGACGACCGTGCGCAGAACCGTCATTTCGTTTGCACCCAGGAGCCGCGCGGCAGCGATCTGATCGCGATCGACCGAGCGCGTGCCTTCGAACGTATTGAAGAACACCACGAAGAAAACGACGATCCATGCCGTGACGATCTTCGACATATCACCTAGCCCGAACATCAAGATGATGAGCGGTACCAGGGCGATGCGCGGGACGGAGTTGGCGGCTACCACGTAAGGACCGAAGATGCGCGCGAGATAGTCCGAGCGACCGAGCAGCAGTCCCATCACGACGCCCGACATCGTGCCGCCGATGAAGCCCCATAACATGTTCTTCAGGGTAACGATGGTTGCCAGCCACAGATTGTTGCTATTGGCATCGAAACACGCAGCGAAGCCCGCCTTGTCCGTGAAGCAGCCAAGCTTGAGGAAGCTTGTCCAAATCGCCGACGGCTTGGAGATGAAATACGGATCGAGCAAACTCGGCACGAATGGCTTGAAGACTGAGATCTTGCGCAGATCAAAGCCCCATTCCCAGATGACGAACGTCACCACCAGGATTGCAATCTGCCAGAATAGAACTTTGAGGCTCGAATGTTTCATCGTATTTCATTCAGCCTTGGTGCGGCGGAATTCCTCGCCCAGCGAGTGCCAGATGTGCGAGTAGAGCCGCCCAAACTCAGGCGTTTCGCGTAATGATACCGCGTCGCGCGGCCGGGCGAACGGCACCTCGAAATCCTCTTTAAGCCGGCCGGGCCGGGCAGACAGCAGTATGATGCGGCTGGCAAGTGTGAGCGCCTCGCCGAGATCGTGCGTGACGAACAGCACGGTCTGCCGTTCGCGCTCCCAGATCTCCAGCAGCGTCTTGTGCATTTCGAGCTTGGTGTGTGTGTCGAGCGCGCCGAACGGCTCGTCCATCAACAAAATTTCCGGCTCCATGATCAGCGTGCGCATGAGAGCCACGCGCTGGCGCATGCCGCCCGACAGCATGCGCGGAAAGCTCTTGCTAAAGCCGGCCAACCCCGATGTTTCGATCGCATTCTCGACCTTCACCGCGCGCTCCCCCTTCGGAACACCAGCAATCTCGAGGCCGTAGCCGATGTTGGCTTCGACCGTGCGCCAGGGAAACACGGTGTCGCGCTGGAATACGTAGCCGACCTTCCGGTTGACGTCGCCGTGCAAAACTTCCTGAGCGTCGATCCGGATGCTGCCACTCGACTTCGGCAGCAGCCCCGCCACCATGTTGAGGATCGTGCTCTTGCCGCAACCGGACGGGCCCAGCAGGGCCACGAATTCGCCCTGCTTGACGTCGAAAGACACATCATCGACCGTCAGCAATTCACCGTTATCGGTGTTGTAGCGCTTGACGAGGTTTGTCACCGATACACGCGTGGAACCGCGCGCCTCGACAACCGCTGACTGTTCCATTCCGCCGCGCCTTACTTGAACTTGGCTTGCGCAGATTCGAGGAAGCTCATGTCGACGATATCCTCGAAGTTGGTTGGCGGAATATCGGTGCCGGCGCGATACCAGACTTTGCCGCCGCGCTCAAAATCTGCCTTTTCGATGCGGCCGGTATAGCCCCAGGTTTCCCGATCGAAGGCGAGTTCGACCTTGGTCGCTTTCTCATCGTAGCCGTCATAGTACTTCTTGCCGACGAGCGCATACACGTCGTCGATCGGCGCGGTCTTCGTCCACTGCATCGCCTGATACATCGCGTTGACGAAACTCTGCGTCTTGGCCTTCTCGTCCTTCGTCGTCTCTTCGAGCGTATACAGCACGAGCACCGGCACGGTGCCGCCGAACACGTCTGTGAATACACCCTTCTTGCTGGTGTCGTAGATGACACGGCCGAAATTCTTGTCCTCCGCCTCGATCACCCAACTCGGCACAGCCATGATGGCGTCGAACTGCTTGGTCTCGAGGCCGGGGAACAACGTCTTGGGACCACCACCGGCAACCCAATTGATCTTGTCGCTGAGCTTCTTCGACTCGAACACATACGTGCCGTACATCCACGTACCCGCGCCGATCGCGGTGGCGGCGACGATCGGCTTCGAACCATCGGGACGCTTGTAGGCGCCGAGATCCTCTACCGTCTTGATGCCGGCGTCGAACAGATCCTTGCGCACCACGATGTTCGAGATCGAGGCGATCATCTGGCTCGCCATGATGATTTTGCATTTCTTGCCGCGATTGCTCAGTTGCAGTGAGTGACTGGCGTCGCCGTGCGCGTACAGAGCTTGTCCGGCTGCCAATGCCTGACGGCCGTGCGTGCCGGCATTGCCGATAACGAGCTTGAGATCGACGCCTTCCTTTTCGAAAAACCCCTTCTCCAATGCGATCTTGCCGAGCGAATAGATGGCGCTCGAGGGACCGAACGCGAGTGTCGCCGGGCTGCCAGCTGCGTGCGCTACTTGGGGCAGCATTCCGCTTGCGGCCAAGGCCGAACCACCCAGGAGCGCATCGCGCCGATTGATATTCATAGGTCTCTCTCCCGCTACTTATTGTTGACGCCGCTGATCAACGTCGAGCAATCTCTGCTCATCTTATACCGTCAGGCCCGCCGTGCCGTCTCGGATCATTATTGCGATTTCTGCGGCGCTGTAATCAAGGTTCGCCAGAACCTCGCCGGTGTGCTCGCCGATCTTTGGCGGATCGCGCCGCTTTTGCAGACGCTTGCCATCGATCGAAATAGGCAGCGCCGGGGTGCGCGCGTGAACGCCGCTGGGCAGGGTCACGTCCAGCAGTCCGCCAGATGCCAGCAAATGCGGGTCGTCGAACAAGTCGCTCGGCGTGTTGACCGGCGCGAACGGCAGATCGAGTTGCTCGAGCTGCTTCGACAGGGCACCGATTTCCCACGTCGCGAAAATACCGGCGATTTCCGGGATGACCCAGCCGCGCTGATCGACCCGCCCCTGGCTCGTCGCCAGCCTCGGATCGCTCAACCACGACTCGCGGCCAAAGGCACGGCAGAACCCCTGCCAATGTTCCTCGCCGACAATCGAAACGAAAATCTTGGTGCCGTCGCGCGTGTCGAAAAGGTCGTACACCGGCCACGGCGCACTCTTTACCGACCAAGGTTGCGACTTTTCGCCGGTTACACTTTCGAACATCATCGCCTGCGCCATCAGGAACACGTTGTTCTCAAACAGTGCGCTCTGAATGTACTTGCCGCGCCCCGTTCGTTCGCGCTCTGCCAATGCAGCTTGGATGGCGATCACCCCAAACATGCCACCCATGATATCGTTGACCGAGGCACCGGCCCGCATCGGCTTGCCGGGCGGCCCGGTCATGTAGGCGAGCCCGCCCATCATCTGCACGACCTCGTCGAGCGCGAGACGGTTTTCGTAGGGGCCTGGAAGGTAGCCCTTCAGCGAGCAATAGATCAGCCGCGGCATGGTCTGAGCCAGAGTCGCATAGTCGAGACCGAATCTGGCCAAAAGACCCGGTCGAAAGTTCTCGATCAGAATGTCGCTTGTTCCGATCAAGCGGCGCGCAACTTCTTGTCCAGCTGCAGTCGTCGCGTCGATGGCAAGCGAGCGTTTGTTGCGGCTGTAGGTGCCGAAAAAGCCGGAAGCGACCCCTTTGAAGTGACGCGTGCGGTCGCCTTTCAACGGCTCGACCTTGATCACGTCGGCGCCGAGATCGGCCAGGATCATCCCGCACGATGGCCCCATCACCATCTGACTGAACTCGGCGACGCGAACACCCGCGAGAGGCAGCCTCGCCGCGCTGCCGTTCACCTCTGTTGTTTCTCGCATCCAGTTGCCTCGCACCCGTGTCTATCGGAGGCCAAAGGACAGGCGGCTCGATGCCCTGTCAAGCGGCGGTGCGCTCATCTGCGTCGAGGCATCGCCTCATTTGGGCCGCAGCGTCGCTCTGCAATTAAGGAACGGCGCGTAGACGACGCGCGTTGCACAGTTGGCGGAGCTAAGCCGAACGGAGAGAGGTGATGCGAATGGTATCCCCGAATTCGCGTTTGTTTTTGCGAGCTGCTGGCATAATCCTCATAGCCTTGCTCATCAAAATCAGCGTCACAGCTTCGAGTTTCGCTCACTCGTGGTATCCGCACTATTGTTGCAGCGATCAGGATTGCGTGAAAGTCGACCGCATCGAATATGTGACCGACGGCATGTACATGACGGCAGGCCAAATGCGCGTTTTCGTACCCGACACGATGGAGAAACGCCCCTCCGAAGATACCGACGCCCATATTTGTGTCATTCGCACACCAAGCGGCTTTCGCGTACGTTGTGTGTTCTTGCCGGGAACCGCTTAACTATTCAGGTGAGCACTGAAGTTGAGACCCGGCAGTCTACTACTCGGCATCGCCGAGGCTAATTTTATCATGACTTAGCAGACGGCCTGCAACCTTCGACGCTGTACTGTCACCGGCGGCGGAAATAAAGTACGTCTATCCTCAAGCTGTAGGTTTTTGGAGGGATATCGTGGGGTTTCGTGCCGTGCAGTCTGATTTGCGTGATCTGTCGTTTTTGCGATCATTGTCAGCTGTGAGTTTTCTCATCGCGTTCTTGTTCTTGCCCGGTCAGGGCGAAGCAGCCCGCAGGGCATTTGTCGTCGGAAACTCCAACTACGCACACGTTGCTAGTCTGCCCAATCCGGCAAACGACGCAGCTGATCTTGCAGCGAAACTGAAGGCCTTAGACTACGAGGTCACCCTCGAACTTGACGTGGGGCGCGCGCAGTTCCTCCGCAGCTTTCAAGCGTTTTCGGCATCGCTTTCGGCGGATGACTTGGCGTTGGTTTACTTTGCCGGTCACGGCATGCAGATCGGTGGTGAGAACTATCTATTCCCGGTCGATGCGCGCGTTGAAAAAGAGGATGACGCGAAACAGTATCTGGTTCCACTCAACGCCTTGCTGGCTGATCTATCGCGCATCACGCGCAGCCGCATTCTGATCCTTGATGCGTGCCGTAACAATCCATTTGCGGATGAGATTGCCAAGCGGCAGACCACCCGATCGGCTGGCGTCGCGCGCGGCCTGGCACGCGTTTATGCCGGCGTTGGATCGTTCATCATCTACTCGACCCAGCCCGGCAACGTTGCGCTCGATGGGACCGGCCGCAACAGCCCGTTCACGGATGCGTTACTGCGGCACATCTCGATACCAAACGCCGATGTGCACGCTGTCATGCGTCGCGTGCGGGGCGACGTACAACGCGCGACGGCCGAACAGCAAGTGCCATGGGAGAATTCGTCGCTTGTTGACGAGGTCGTATTTGCCGGCGGGACCGCGATAGCCGTCGCGCCGCGCCAACCGTTGCAACCAGCGCCCGCGCCAACACCCCAACCGAGCCGCGTGTCACCGGCATCGGCCGAGACCTACAGCTACGTAAGCGGGCTCGACCCCAAGGGCGATAATTTTCTAGCGCTGAGATCGGGATCGGAGCCTGACGCAATTCGCATCGCCACCATGGGTCCAGACACCTTGTTGAAAGTTGCCGAAAGCAGGGGCGTGTGGCGCCGTATCGTGCTGCTCGATGGGGCAACAGGATGGGCGCACAGCAATTACATCGCTTGTTGCCGCACGACTGCTGGACCAAGTGGCGGCGGGGCAGCCGCTGCCAAAGCCGCACCGCCTGCTGCCCTCGCCAAGGCATCTGGGGACACCTGCGAGAGCCTTTGGCTACGCCGGAATACGATTTGGAAGCGCAACGGTTACTGCTTCACCAGCACCAAGGCCAAGCAAGCGCTCGGCAATGCCGGTTGCTCACGCGACCAAGCCGCCGCCCGCGCCGCCATGTCCCCCACAGACCTCGCCGAGGTCGATGCGCTATCCGCAAAAGAGCAAGGTATGGGGTGCCAGTGACGATGCCCTCGGTGATCCCCGACGATCAATCGCTACTTCGAAGACCTAACGGAGCTAGCTGGACGTAGGTTGGGTCAAGCCCTCAGCGCGACACAACATCCACGGGTACTCTCAACAACGGTCATCCAACAAGCCGGTCACAGAGATATCCACACCCCTCACATCCCCCGTTTCGGAACCGTTGCTAAAAACTCGCCCACTTGCTTGCTCCAGAACTTGGCCATGCCGGTCGTTCCGTGTCCACGCGTGTCGGCACTGGCGGGGATCAGATACAGGCGGCCATTTTTGATGCGCTTCAGCTCGCGTTCTACCAAGCCAAACTCCGGTGGATTGCGCTCGTCGTCGGCCGAGTTGATCACCAGCACGTGGGCCTTGATCGCATCCAGCATCGGCTGCGGATTATAGTCGCGCGAGGCGTCCCACTGATAGGCGAAATTATTGGCATCGGCCGTGAACGACGCGGCCAGCCGGTCGTCGACGATCTTGTCGGCTGCCGCACGTGTGGGCGCCATTGCCTGATAGGCCAGGGATCCGCCGTTGGTCCCGATACCGTAGAACACGTTGGCGGTTTTGAGGCCCTTCGGTTGCGCGGTGTAATTACCGTCGTTGTATTCCGGGTCCTTGCGAACGGCGTCGATCAACATGCGGCGCATCATCCAATTGCGGGCGGACATCTCGGTCGGCTGCGACGCCATCGGCACCAGCGCATCCATGAAGTCAGGATACTTCACGCCCCAGACCCAGGTGTGCATGCCGCCCATCGAGTTGCCGAGCACGAGACGAACGTGCTTGACGCCCAATCCTTCCGTCAGCAGGCGATAGTGGGCCTGCACCATGTCGTCGTAGTTGTACCTCGGAAACTTGCCGCGCAGACCGTCGGACGGTTTCGATGATTTGCCGGCGCCGAGCGCATCCGGCACGATGATGAAGTACTTCTTCGCATCCAATGCCTGGCCTTCACCGAATATTTCGCCTGCAAAGCCTGGCGTTAGCAGTCCGGTACCGGAGCCTGCGGTGCCGTGCAGGATGAGCACAGGCTCGCCCGCCGGATCGCCGATCGTTGTGTAATGCAGCTTCAGCTCCGGCATCACATCGCCCGTGCTAAAGCGAAACTCCTTGGCGATGAAATCACCATGTTTCGGAGCCGGGTAATCAGCCGCGGCGGCTGGACCGGCGACGAACATCAGCACGAGCATTAGCGTCGGCAACAACGCTGCAATCCGAGTTTTCATGTCGTTTCCCCATCGGCCCCACTCTGAGGTGGGGTCGAGCAAATCTAGCCGCAAACGCGCGGCTTGGCTCCGATGATTTGCGCCATTACGAGCGACAGACTCCTGTGTATAACCATTATTTTCCGGTTTTATCCATAATTATCCATGCTATCCCAATCATGCCCGACCCGCATCGGGCTGTGATGCCGTGGCAGGGCGCTCGGTTCCGTTAGAGGGCCCGGGATCGATGCGACCGCCACGGTTCGCGGCCGGACTCCGCATGAAATGTTCATGCTGTGCGTGGGCGGTCAGTTCTGGTTCGTTCACGCGTTAGGATTTGCAGGCGGGGATGGATCGCTTTGTCTCAACGTTCACGAACAAGATCGACGCGAAGGGCCGCGTCTCGATCCCAGCCCCGTTCCGGGCGGTGCTCGAGCGCGACGGCTATACTCAAGGGGTTGGCGGGTCGGCATCCCCGAACACCCCAAGCGCCGGCGGCATCTACTGCTACCCCTCGCTCGACGCTGCAGCGATCGATGGCGGCGGCGAAAGACTTGCGCAGAAAATCGACGGCCTACTGCGTGGCCTCGCGGATTACTCGGACGAGCGAGATGAGTTGTCCGTGGCGCTTTACGGCGACGTCCAGATCCTCAATATCGACGGCGACGGCCGCATCGTCCTTCCTGAAGGCCTGCGCACACACGCTGGTCTCACCAGCCTTGTCACCTTCGTTGGGCTCGGCGATAAATTCCAAATGTGGGAACCAGGCGCGTTCGAAGCCCGCCGCAAGTCTGCGCGCGAAAAAGTCCAGGAACACAGAAAACTGTTTGGCTCAGACGGCAGATCCGCTACCCCCTCCGATAAAGACAAAGGAGGAGGTACATGAGCGCTCCGCACATACCGGTTCTATTGACGCAGGTGATCGAACATCTGGCACCACGGGACGGCGAACTTTTCATTGACGGCACGTTCGGCGCGGGCGGGTACAGCACAGCCATCCTCGACGCGGCCAACGTGCGGGTTTTCGCGTTCGATCGCGATCTAACGGCCGTCCAGTCGGCGGCGGCGCTGTGCGAGCGCTTCAGCGCCAGGCTGCGCGTCATCAATGCGCCGTTCGGCGAGATGGAACGATACGCACACGCTGCCGAAGCCATCGATAACACGGCATCGATCGATGGCCCGTTCGTCGACGGCGTGGTGCTCGATCTCGGCGTATCGTCGATGCAGATCGACCAGCCGGAACGCGGTTTCTCGTTTCAGAATGACGGCCCGCTCGACATGCGTATGTCGCAAGACGGTGATCATGCCGGCCGCAGCGCCGCCGATCTCGTCAATACGCTGGCTGAGGAAAAGATCGCCGACATACTATTCACCTATGGCGATGAGCGCAAATCGCGGTCGATTGCGCGCGCCATCGTGCGGCGGCGTGCGACCGAGCCGTTCACGCGAACGCTCGACCTGGCAAGTGTCATCGCCCGGGTACTGGGTCCGCGCAAGGCCGATGGCCGGCATCAGTCGACCCGCTCGTTCCAGGCGCTCCGCATCGCCGTTAACGACGAGCTTGGCGAATTGGCTCGCGCCCTCGTTGCCGCCGAGCGCTTGCTGAAACCGGGCGGAAGATTGGTCATCGTCACCTTCCACTCGCTCGAAGACCGGCTGGTAAAACGCTTTCTGATCGAACGCGCTGGAAGGCAATCGGCAGGATCGCGCTATCTGCCAGAAATAGTTGCAGCAGCGCCCCCAAGTTTCCAAATCATTAACCAACGCCCGGTATCTCCAAGTGACGACGAATGCGCCGTCAATCCGCGCGCGCGTTCGGCGAAACTGAGGGCAGCCGTTCGCACGCCAGCGGCACCTTGGCCGCAAGGTGCCTCGACGGACATGCCACTCGTGGAGTTTTGAGGGACTGAACCGGGAGGCAAGCGTGCGGCGAACAGCAACAGCAGCATCCGTTCTCCTGGCGATTGCAGCCGCTGTGGTCCTGTACGCGATCGGCTATGATACGCGCCGGATTGCCGCGCGCGTTCACCTATTGGAAAAAACTGCGGAGCGTACCGAGGCAGACATTGCCGCCGCAAAAGCCGAGCTGTCGCATCTATCGCGGCCGGAACGTATCGAACCGTTGGCGCGGGCGATCGGCCTTCTCCCGCCTACGCCAAAGCAGTTCGTCGACGAAGGCCGCTTGCCGAGACGGCAGGCCAGCACCCAATGACGGATCGAAGCATCGCGGCCCACTCTCCTGTACCGGAAAGCCGTACCATCGGCGTTCTCATGTGCGCGATGCTCGGTTTTGCCTTGCTGTCGGGACAAGTCGTTTGGCTCGCGTTGAAGGGCCAAGGTACACATCGATTGTCGATGAGCGAGCCGATCGCGCGCAACTTCGCACGACCCGATATTGTCGATCGCCACGGCCGGTTGATCGCGACAGATCTCGAAGCGCCATCGCTCTTCGCTGACCCAGCGGTCGTTCTCGACGTCGACGAGGTGGCCGAGAAGCTGGGTACGATTTTTCCGGACATCGATCAGTTGCAGCTGCGCTTACAATTGTCCGACAAGAGCCGCCGCTTCGTCTGGTTGCGCCGGGGACTATCGCCGCGCGTGGCCCAGCGCATACATGACCTTGGATTGCCCGGCCTCGGGTTTCGCCGCGAGCAGAAACGCAGCTATCCACTCGGGCGCTTGGCGGGGCACATCCTGGGTGCCGTCAACGTCGACAACCGCGGACTTTCGGGGGTCGAAAAATTCATCGACGAAACCGTCGGGATCGAAGCTGTTCTCGGTGCCAAGCCCTCGGCGAAAGTGCCAATCCAGTTGTCACTCGATATCGGCGTGCAATACGGATTGGAAGACGAACTCGCCGCCGCGGTTCAGCGCTACACCGCTGCCGGTGCAGCCGGCATCGTCATGGATGCAACGAACGGCGAGATTATCGCGGCAGCGTCGCTGCCGAACTTTGATCCGGCCCACCCCGCCCAAGCGCTGGAACCTGCCCGGCTCGACAAGATCCAATCGAGCACCTTCGAGCTGGGCTCGATCTTCAAGCTGCTCACCGTTGCGCAAGCGCTCGACAGCAAAGCTGCAACGGCGGACACCGTGATAGACGTGCGGGCGCCGTTGTGGATTGGGCGGCATCAGATCCGCGATCTGCATCCAGCCGGGCGGCCGCTGTCGGTGCGTGATATCTTCGTGCAGTCATCAAACGTTGGCGCGGCTCGCCTGGCGTTGGAAGCGGGCGCGGACCGGCAGCGGGCGTTCCTCAAGCTTAGTGGTATTCTGAAGCAGGGGAGTACGGAAGCTGGCCCGATCGCAGCACCAAGTCTGCCGAAAAACTGGGGTGAGGTCGAAACCGCAACGATCGCCTTCGGTCACGGCTTGGCAACTTCACCACTGCGATTCACCGCTGCCGCGGCTTCGTTGCTGAACGGCGGCACCTTAGTCGAGCCAACCGTGCTGCGTGCAAACATCGCGCCGCGCCCTCAAGGTGATCGCATCATTGCCGCCGAAACCAGTGCATCGCTCGCATCCCTCATGCGGCGCAACGTTACGCTGCCAACCGGAACCGGGCGGCGCGCCGAAGTCCCTGGCTACGAGGTCGGCGGCAAGACCGGCACCGCCGAAATCGCTATCGAGGGTAAGTATCGCGGCAACATGGTAATTTCGTCATTCCTCGCAACGTTTCCTGCGAGCCAGCCGCGTTATATCATACTCGTGCTGCTGGATCGTCCGCAGCCTTCGGCGGACAGTGGTGGCCAAATCACTGCTGGTACGAATGCAGCACCTACCGCCGGGCGGATTATCGCTCGCGTCGGACCGCTCTTGCAGGGCAAGGCTGCCGAAGAATTGACATTGTTTGACGCGATCCCAAACGCAAAATAAGAGACCGGCAAGCAACTCCACGGGACAACGGCGCATGCTGCTTTCTACGCTTGCAGACCAGGCAGCCTCCGTCCCATCTCGGACGGCGGCGATCGATATCAAAGGGATTACCGCCGACAGTCGCGCGGTTGAGCCCGGCTTTCTGTTTGCAGCGCTTCCGGGTGTCAAGACTGACGGCGCGCAGTTCGTCGCTCAGGCGATCGCCAAGGGAGCTGTCGCGATCCTGGCGGGCGATAACACTACTTTGACAGTTGGCGTTCCCGTAGCGCGAGCAACCGATCCACACCGTGCTCTAGCGTTGATGGCGGCCCGTTTCTACAAGGTGCAACCACCAGTAGCGGTCGCAGTTACCGGCACCAATGGCAAGACCTCGGTCGTTGAGTTCACACGCCAGATCTTTGCCCGGCTTGGCCGGAAGGCGGCATCGCTCGGCACTATCGGCATCGTGAAGCCAGATGGCAGCGTCTACGGTTCACTCACCACGCCGGACCCGGTCACGCTGCATCGTACATTGGCCGAACTTGCGAACGAAGGCGTGACGCACATCGCGTTCGAGGCATCGTCCCACGGTCTCGATCAACGGCGGCTTGATGGCGTGCACCTGAAGGCCGCGGCGTTTACGAATTTGGGCCGCGATCACCTCGACTATCATCCGGCAATAGAAGACTACTTCAGGGCCAAGCTCCGATTGTTTGATACGCTGCTGCCAGCGGACGGTATCGCTGTCGTGCACGCCGATGACGAACGCTCGATGGAGGTATGCCGGGTCGCAGCAGCGCGTGGCATCCGCGTGTTCACGACGGGACGTGCCGGTGAAGATTTGAAACTGATCAACGTTTCAGCCGATGGCTTTGCCCAGCGCCTGACGATCGAGCACGCGGGCCAGCGTTACGACGTCAAGCTAAAACTGATAGGCGACTATCAGGCCACGAACGCTTTGCTCGCCGCGGGCTTGGCGATCGCCACCGGCGAAGATGCCGGGCGCGCAATCGCGGCCATCGAAAGTCTGCATGGCGTGAACGGCCGGCTCGACATCGTTGGCGAGCACAACGGCGGACTTGCCATCGTCGACTACGCGCACAAGCCGGAAGCGCTCGAAGCGGCACTCGCGGCGGTGAGGCCTTTCGCTAGCGGCAAGCTCATCTGTGTATTCGGCTGCGGCGGTGATCGCGACAAGGGCAAACGCCCGCTCATGGGCGAGATCGCGTCACGCTGCGCCGACGTGGTGATCGTCACCGACGACAACCCCCGCACCGAAGTGCCCGAAACTATACGCCGGGAGATACTGGCTGCAGCGTCCGGTGCGCGCGAGATCGGCGACCGCGCCGAGGCAATCACAATCGCGGTCAAATTGATACAGCCCGGCGACGTTTTGCTGGTTGCAGGCAAGGGCCACGAGACCGGCCAGATCATCGGCGAAACGACACTACCCTTCTCGGATCATGAAGCTTTGCGTCGCGCGATGACGCTGCCACTTTGGACCGCCGACGAGCTCATTGGGGCTTCGGCCGGCGTTCTCGATGGTAGCATTACCCAGGCCATCAATGGCCTCTCAATCGACACGCGTTCCCTGCAACCGGGTGACGTGTTCGTCGCTCTCAACGATGCGCGTGACGGGCACGCATTCGTGACGCAGGCCTTTCAGGCAGGAGCAGCAGCGGCAGTCGTCGCCGCGTCCTACCAGCGTCAACCTGAAGACGGGGCGCTGATCCGTGTCGACGATCCATTACGCGCGTTGGAACTCATCGGCGTCGCCGCCCGTGCACGGCTCGCCCCAACCGCTCACGTAATTGCAATAACCGGCAGCGTCGGCAAAACCGGCACCAAGGAAATGTTGCGTCAGTGTTTTGAGCGGGCCGGCAAGACGCATGCGGCGATCAAGTCCTTCAACAATCACTGGGGCGTGCCTCTGACGCTTGCCCGCACACCAGCTGACACTCAATTCGCGATCTACGAAATTGGTATGAACCACGCTGGCGAAATCGAACATCTTGTCGCCTTCGTGAGGCCGCATATTGCGATCGTGACGACGGTCGAGCCGGTACATCTGGAAAACTTCGATTCGGTCGACGATATCGCTGACGCAAAGGCCGAGATTTTTAGTGGTCTGATTCCAGGCGGGATAGCGATCGTTAACTGCGACAATCCGCACTTTCAGAGGCTAGGCGCGGCTGCGGCACTTGCGGGCGCCCGCATCGTAACGTTCGGCCATCACGCGTCCGCAAATGTGCGGATCGAAGCCGCTGACGTGCGCGACGACGGCAGCACCATCAGCCTTCGATTAGGCGCTGATCCAGTCAGTTATGAGCTTGGTGCACCCGGCGCGCATCTTGTGCAGAACTCGGCGGCAGTCGTCGCAGTCCTCGCCCACGTACTCGGCGTCAGGTCGCCTGCCTTCGAGGAAGCGCTGCTTGCCCTGCGCGATACCGGCGCGCCGGAAGGGCGCGGTGCCAGGACCATCCTGAAAGCCAACGGTAAAGACACCCTGCTGATCGACGAGAGCTACAACGCCAACCCTGCTTCGATGCGGGCCGCGATCGCAGCTCTCGGTACCGTGCCGCGCACCAAGTTCCCCCGCCGTATCGCGGTGCTCGGCGACATGCTGGAGTTGGGACCGACAGGCGCTGAACTGCATCGCGGACTTAACGCTACGATCGAGAGCAGCGATGTCGATCTAGTGTTTGCTTCAGGCCCCCTTATGCGGCATTTGTTCGACGATCTCGAGCCAAAGAGGCAGGGCAAGTGGGCTGCGAACGCGGCCAGTCTCTCGAGCGACGTCGTCGAAGCGCTGCAACCCGGGGATGTGGTCATGATCAAGGGCTCCCTGGGCTCGCGCATGGCGCCGCTGGTAAAATCTGTTAAGGAGCGGTTCGCCGGGGAATCGTGAGGGTGCCGTTGTCGTTGTGCGCCCGAGAGACACCGGTTGGCTGGCACATGCCGCGCCAATCAGCGGGAAGGGTCATCGAATGCTCTATGAGCTGATAAACTTCAGCGATCAAATCGGCGCGCTGAACGTCTTTCGCTACATCACGTTCCGCACCGCGAGCGCAATGATGACGGCTGGGCTGTTCGTGTTCCTGTTCGGTCCGGCGATCATCGATCTGCTGCGTGTCCGCCAGGGCAAGGGGCAACCAATTCGCGAGGATGGCCCGAAGACCCATCTGTCGAAGCGCGGCACGCCGACGATGGGTGGACTAATGATCATCGGCGGCGTTACCGTCTCGACGTTGCTGTGGGCCAATCTTGCAAACGCTTACGTCTGGGTTGTCCTCGGCGTGACGCTCGCCTTCGGGGCGATCGGCTTCTACGACGACTATCTGAAGATCACCAAGCGCACGACCGACGGCTTTTCGACGAAGATCCGGCTGGGCTTGGAACTCATCGTCGCCGCCCTCGCGACCTACGCCATCATGAAACTCTCGGTGCCGCAGTTCTCGGGCAAGTTGGCTGTGCCGTTCCTCAAAAACACGCTGATCGACTTCGGGCCATTCTTCGTGCTTTTCGGTGTCATCGTGATCGCCGGCACCGGCAACGCCGTCAATCTCACGGACGGCCTGGATGGGCTCGCGATCGTGCCGGTCATGATCGCGGCCGCCACCTTCGGCATTTTCGCTTATGTCGCCGGCCGCTTCGACTGGGCGCGCTACCTGCAATTGCACTACATCGCTGGCACCGGCGAATTGGCGATCATATGCGGGGCATTGATAGGCGCGGGCTTGGGCTTCTTATGGTTCAACGCGCCGCCCGCGATGATTTTCATGGGCGACACCGGATCGCTGGCGCTCGGCGGCGCGTTGGGCACCATCGCGGTCGCAACGAAGCACGAGATCGTGCTGGTTGTCGTCGGCGGCCTGTTCGTGCTCGAAGCGCTATCGGTAATTATCCAAGTCGCGTCGTTCAAGATGACCGGCAAGCGCGTGTTTCGAATGGCGCCGCTGCATCACCACTTCGAACAGAAGGGCTGGGCGGAGGCAACGGTTGTCGTACGCTTTTGGATTATCTCCGTCTGCCTCGCGCTGATCGGGCTGGCGACGCTGAAGCTGAGGTAGGGCGGTTCATATCTCCATCTGCCTCGTCTGCTGCCATCCCAGGCCAGTCCCCTACGAGATGCATTGCTGTTTCTTCGCCGGCAGGGCTATGCTCGCCTGGCGCAGAGGCGCGTGGCGCTCACTCGGCCGTGCGGGCATTGTGGAGAAAACAGGCGATGTCGAAAACCGATAAAATCAAAATTTCCCGGCGTGATTTCGTCATCGCGGCGGGTGCGGCAGGCGGGCTCGCTCTGGGGTTCGATCTGCCAAACGCTTTCGCGCAGAAGGCTGCTGCGCCCGGCACCGAAGTCAACGCCTGGGTGGTTATCAGGCCTGATGATACGTGCGTGATTCGAGTCGTCCGCTCGGAGATGGGCCAAGGCACCATCACTGGTCTAGCTCAGCTCGTGGCTGAAGAGCTCGAATGCGACTGGAAGAAAGTCCTTTACGAGTATCCGACGCCTGGCGAGAGCCACGCGAGAAAGCGCGTCTGGGGCGAGATGGGTACCGGCGGCAGCCGTGGCATCCGCACATCGCAGGACTATGTCCGTCGCGGAGGCGCCGCTGCCCGCATGATGCTGATGGAAGCCGCTGCACAAGAGTGGAAAGTGCCGGTCGCCGAGCTGACCGTGTCGGACGGGATCATCACGCACGCCGCTTCGAAGCGCACGATCTCGTACGGAAAGGTCGCTGATGCCGCCGCTAAGCTGACGCCGCCCGATGCGAAGACCATCACGCTCAAAGACCCCAAGGATTGGAAGATCGCCGGCAAGCCGATGAAGCGGCTCGACACGCTAGACAAGCTTGATGGCACCAAGAAATACGCGATCGACGTTGAGCTGCCGGGCATGTTGAACGCGGCGATCAAGGCTGCACCCGTTCACGGCACCAAGATCCAAAGCTACGACGAAGCGAAGATCAGCGGCATGCCTGGCGTCCGCAAGGTCGTCAAGGTCGACGCCGTCACCGTGGCGGTTGTTGCCGACACGTGGTGGCACGCAAAGAAGGCGCTCGATGCGCTGCCGATCGTCTATGAGGATACGCCCAACTCCAAGGTTTCCAGCGCCAGCATCGCCGAGCACCTGAAGGAGGGTCTGACGCCGGGTGCGGCCAACGTCCACGCCGGCGTCAAAGTTGGCGATGTGCCGAAGGCGCTCGAAGCCGCGGCAAAGCGGGTCGAAGCCGTTTACAGCACGCCGTTCCTCGCGCACGCCACGATGGAGCCGATGAACTGTACGGCGCGCTACACGCCCGAGCGCGCCGAGATCTGGGTGCCCACGCAAAACGGCGAAGCCTCACACGCAGCCCTTTCTGAAAGCTCGGGGCTGCCGCTCGACAAATGCGAAGTCTACAAGATGGATCTTGGCGGCGGCTTCGGCCGGCGCGGTGGCGCGCAAGACTATGTGCGCCAAGCTACCGCGATCGCGAAGGAGTTACCGGGCACGCCGGTCAAACTCATTTGGTCACGCGAAGAAGACATGATGCACGACTTCTACCGGCCGGTCTCGCAATGCCGGATGGAAGCTGGGCTCGATGCAGCAGGCAACCTTACGGCACTGCACGTCCGCGTATCGGGCCAATCGATCAACGCCTGGTCGAACCCGTCGGCGATCAAGGATGGCAAGGACGACCGCCAGCTGCAAGGCATGCTGTACACGACGCCGGACAGCTTGCTCGGCTACACGTTGCCGAACATGCTGATCGAGTATGCCATGCGCAACACGCACGTGCCGGTTGGGCCGTGGCGCGGCGTCAACACCAATCAGAACGCGGTTTATCTCGAATGCTTCATCGACGAGGTTGCAAAAGCGGCCGGCAAGGATCCGCTGGAGTTCCGCCGTGCGATCATGGCGCCGCATCCCAAGCACTTGGCGGTATTGAATGCGGCAGCCGAAAAGGCTGGCTGGGGTAAGCCGTTGCCGCCGGGCGTGTACCGCGGCATCGCGCAGTTTATGGGATACGGCAGCTATTCGGCAGCCGTCGCCGAAGTCTCGGTGTCGGACAAGGGCAAGCTCAAGGTGCATCGCCTGGTGCTTGCGACCGACAGCGGCCACGTCGTCAACCCGGACCAGGTCGCCGCGCAAATCGAAGGCGGCGTTGCTTATGGGTTGGCAGCGACAATGTACGGCGAGGTCACGGTCAAGGATGGCGCGATGGTCGAGCGCAATTTCGACACCCATGAGATCCTTCGCTTGGCCGAATTCCCCAAGGTCGAGACCGTGCTGGTGCCCTCAGGCGGGTTCTGGGGCGGTGTCGGCGAACCGACCATCTGCGTCGTGGCGCCGAGCGTGCTCAACGCCATTGCCGCCGCCACCGGCAAGCCGGCGCGCAATCTGCCGCTGAAGAACTTGAAGTTGATGTAAGCTGGTTGAGGGCACAGAACGAATTCGGTGCCGTAGGTTGGGTCAAGCTCTTGCGCGACCACATCCACGACCGGTATCAGCCGTGTTGGGTCGCGCCCAAGAGCTTGACCCAACCTACAAGTCGCCAAACCAAACGATGACGCGACGTCACCTACTCGACCATCACCCCAAATACGCGCCACCGTTGACGTGCAACGTCTGCCCGGTGACGTAGCGGCCGGCGGGGCTGGCGAGGTAGGCGACGGCGCCGGCGATTTCGTCGGGCTTGCCGAGGCGCCCCAACAGCGTACGGCTGACCTGATGGTGCGACGGCAACGCGACGCTGGCATCGCGCGAGGTGTCGATCAACCCCGGCACGACGCAGTTGACGGTAATGCCATCGCTGGCAAGGTCGGCTGCCAACGCGCGCGTCAATCCGATCATGCCGGCCTTTGCCGTGATGACGTGCGCGCGGCCCTTGGCGCCGGTGTGCGCACTCAGGCCGCCGATGTTGATGATACTGCCGCCGCCCGCCCGCTTCATATGCGGGGCGACGGCCTTGGCACCGAGGAAGCTCGCGTCGATGGTCGATGCCATTACTTCGCGCCAAGCGGCAAGCGTCAATTCGTCGAGCGTCGCTTCACGGCGGATGGCCGCGTTGTTGACGAGGATATCTACGCGCCCGAAGTGCTTGACCGCCTCGGCCGCGAGGCGATCGGCCGTCGCTGGATCAGCCACGTCACCGAGTACGGCGACGGCTTTACCGCCGGCAGCCGCGATCGCCGCGACCACTTCATCGACCTCCGCCTTGTTGCTGCGGGCGTTGACGATGATCGACGCACCTTCGCCAGCGAGCATGAGCGCGATGGCGCGGCCGATGTTGCGGCCAGCTCCCGTGATGATGGCGACTTTGCCAGCCAGAGTTTTGCCATTGGTCATCGGATCGTCCTCATGTGCGGAAAGATGTAAAATCCAGCGGGCGGTCGAAGCAGCCGCGCATCGTTGTCAAAGCGCGCTCGATTGCTGCGTCGTTCCAGCCGCCGAAGCGGGAGTTGTTGCGAAATTTGGTCTCGATGTCGGTGCGCGACAGAGCCTCGTGGCGGCCACCGCGCAAATGCGGTTGACGCTCTTCGACGACGCGGCCATCGGCGAGCGTCAGGCGAACGTGACCCGTATAGCCATGCGGGTAGGGGTTATCGGGATCGATCACGTAACCGATCTTCGATGCCAACTCACGCACCCGGTCATCGCGCACGGCCTCGTCGGTAAAGTGGCCAAGGCCTATCTCGCCGTGCACAAGGGCCGCCGCGATGCAGTATGGCTGCGAGAACTTCGCGGCATAACCGTTTGCCGGTGTCTGCTTGCCCGCCAGCGGCTCCCAAAGGCGGTGCACAGTGCCCTCCGCCGCCTCGCAGGTGATCGCCGCAATGCTGTCGGGATCGATGCGCTTGGCGCGCAAACGGATCGCGCAATCGATGTAGGGATGGGTCATCGTCCCGCACGGATATGGCTTGAAGGCAAGATCAGGTGTCACCCAAGAGGTGCCGAAACCATCGAGCAATTTCCCCCAGTCGCCGTCTCGCCGGTTGGCGAAGCCGTTGAACAATCCGTGCACGCCTTCAAATACTGTGCGTGGTCCAGCGAAACCACTTGCGCCGAGGTAAGCCGCACGCAAGCCGGACTGCGCCGCCCAGCCGGGATGCATGCGTTTGGTCCACGTCCCTTCGGCCAGATACTCGATGATGCCGCTTGCCATGCTACCGGCGATGCCGAGCGCATCAACGGTTTGGCGGCGGTTAGCGCCAAGCGTCGCCGAGACTGCGGCTGCTGCAGCCATCGTGCCGAATACGGCGGTCGGATGAAAGCCGGCCTTGTGCACTGCTTTTGGAATGACGAGGCCAAGGCGGCAAATCGTCTCGACCCCAACCGCAATGCCGCGCAGCACATCGGCGCCGGATCGCTCCTTGTCCTCGGCGGCGGCGAGCACTGCTGGAATGATGACAGCACCAGCGTGAACGGGCCCGCCCTCGAAGGTGTCGTCGAAATCTTCACCGTGAGCCGCGGTGCCATTGACGAATGCCGCGCTGGCCGCCGAGTGCCCGCCTGCGTGACCGATCAGCGTCGCGCGGCCGGCATCGCCCCAAGCTGCCCGCGAGGCTGAGACATAATCGGTGTTGCGCGCGACAAGGCACAGGCCGATGACGTCGATCAACAGACGCTCGGCAAGTTCTTCGACGGCAGCAGGAACGCCGGTGCCTTGCAGCGCGACGATGCGGTCGGCCAAGTGCTCGGCGACGGCGATTGCGGGTAGTGCTTCGCCGGCCATCTCAGTTGTTCCTCAACCGCGTGCCGGGCGTAACGCCGCCAAGTTTGTTGGCGAGAAAGACGACGCCGGCCGTCAGCACCAGCATCGACAATCCGAGCACAGCGATGGCGGCAAGATCACCGCTTTCCTTCAAATCGAAAATCAACACCGAGACAACTTTGGTCTCGGATGTGAAAAGAATGATCGCGGCGGATAGCTCGCGCACCACGGCAACGAATGTGAAGCACCATGTTGCGAGCAGACTCGTGCGCAGCAGCGGACCGGTGATGTGGCTGAGCACCTGCAGGCGCGTCGCACCGAGAATGCGGCTTGCTTCTTCGAGCTCCGGGTTCACCGCATGAAACGCCGATCGCATCTGCTGGTAAGCCGATGGCAGCTCAATCGTGACGTAGGCGACGAGCAGGATCCAAAGCGTGCCGTACAGCACGAATGGCGGACGCGTGTAGCTGAGGAACAGTCCGACGCCGAGCACGATGCCGGGAATCGCAATCGGAGCGGTTGCGAGAAACCCCAGAATGCGATGGCCCGGCACCGCGCGGCGGCTTGCCATATAGGCAACGACCAGCGCCAAGAGACTGCAAACCGTTGCCGAAAGCACTGCCAGCAGCAACGTGTTCTTCAAGGCGAGCTTCGTTGCCGACAATTCAAAGTACACGAAGTTAAAATTGTGCAGTGTCAGCGTCTCGAAAGTCACCGGCTGCGAGGGGATCTTCGAAAACGCGGCATTCAGCAACGCGCCATACGGTAGGAATACCGGCAACGCCAGAAGCGCGAAACAAAGTGCGGCTGCCGGCCATCGCAACCAGTTCAACGCGATAAGACGGGGTGCTGCCGACTTTCCGCCGACCACGGCATACGATCGCCGGCCTAGGATAACCGCTTGTGCCCGCAACAGGCCGACCGTCAGCAGCAGCAATGGTAACGACGCGGCGGCGGCGAGTTCGGGTTTTGGCGGGTACTGAAATAGGCTCCAGATCTTCGTGGTGATGGTATGAAAGCCGGCGGGCAACGCAAGGATCGCTGGCGATCCAAACAGCGTGATCGCCTGCAGGAACGCCACCAGCAATCCAGCAAGCAAAGCGGGCATGACGAGCGGCACAGTGATCCGCCGCGCCGTTGTCCACTTCGACGAACCAAGCATCGAGGCTGCGTCTTCGAGGTCGCCCGGCACACGCTCGAGTGCGTTTGCGACGAGCACGAACACATAGGGAAACGTGTAGCAGCTGATTACGAAAATCAGCCCCGTCATCGTATAAATATCGAACAGGACTTCACCGCTGCCGGTCCAGCTGCGATAGAGCTGGTTCAAGAGACCGCTATTTGGCGCTGCCAGCAACTCCCAAGCGATAGCGCCGAGAAACGGCGGCGTCACGAACGACGCGGTCACGATCAAGCGCACGGTTTGAGTGAAAGGCATATCGGTGCGTGCGACGAGCCACGCCATCGGAGCGGCGATAAGACAGCACGTGATGCCGACGCTCGAGGCAATGCCGAGAGATATCAATAGGGGTTCGACGAAGGCGGGGTCGGAAAACAGCCGCGCGAAGTTCCCTAGCGTGGCGGCACCCTTCGCATCGCTGAATGCATAGATGACGAGCCACGCCATCGGCAGCAGTACAAGAACGCACAGCGTCAACGCGAACACGATCGCAAGGGGCATGGACAAATCGAGCCCGCGCGATCGGGGTGTGAGAGCCGTATCGGGTTGTGCCTTGGCGGTGGCGATACTCATACCCGGAACAACGCCGTATAGCGCGTGGTGATCGCTTCCGCTTCTGCGTCGATCCCGGCGGGATTCTCGGTCATTAATTTTATCTCTGATAGTGGCTTGCGGCCAGCCTTGGCTTTGACGAGCGCATGGATCGGATACTGACCTGAAATATCGACGAGGGATTGCTGCCCTTCGGCGGACGTCATCCAACATTGCATCAGCCGGGCGGCATTCGGATTTACCGAACCGGCAAAAATGCAATTCGGGCTGGAGATCGACGGCGTACCCTCGCTGGCATAGACGATCTCCACCGGCGCGCCTTGCTCTTTGTGCTGGATAACATTGTAGTCGCCGCCATCAACCATCACTGCGCGTTCACCCAGCGCGATTTTCTTCGGCGGATCGACCGAAGACTGCACCTGCATGACGCGTTGCTTGGCAAGCTTCTCGAAGTAGCCCCAGCCGAGCACTTGCACCATCTGGTAGGTCGCAGACATGATGGTGCCGGAATAGCCAGGATGGCCCTTCACGAGTTTACCGGTCCACTTGGGGTCGAGCAGATCAGCAAAGCTCGCCGGCATGTCGGCGGGCGCGACAAGCTTGGTATTGACGCCGATCACGCTGAGATACATGCGGACGGTGACAGCATAACCATCTGGATCGCGGTGGATCGGCGCGTAATGGGAGGCAACCTCTTCCGGCACGAAGGCTGAGAGCCAGCCATTGCGTTTCCAAGGCAGCACGTGTGCCGCATCGGCGGTATTGACGATGTCGACGTTGCGGATGCCGGACGCCATCTCCTGACCGATGCGCTGAAACAATCGCTCGCTGCC
Source organism: Hyphomicrobiaceae bacterium (assembly GCA_031421555.1). Taxonomy (GTDB): domain Bacteria; phylum Pseudomonadota; class Alphaproteobacteria; order Rhizobiales; family Hyphomicrobiaceae; genus JAKFWF01. The sequence continues at coordinate 41,206 of JANOOW010000464.1, forward strand.
CGAACGTTCCACACGGACGGCGACACCTGGAAACTTCGCCTCGAAGACCTTTGCCCATCTTTCGGCGACGACCAAATCCATCGCAGTGTACCAGTTGACCTTGCCTTCCTTGCGGGCGGCTTCGGTCAGCGCCATCGAGATGCCGACCGCAGGAGGCGCCGCCGAAAGCACGCGTGTGGCGCCAGCGCCTAGCAGCGCACCAGCGCCGGCAATGACTTTACGGCGATTCAGACGGGTCACCACGGTGCCTCCGTGCAGCAAGCTGGAGCGCGTATCCTCACACCTTGAAATACTTCGCGTACTTCGCCTTGATCTCGTCGGCCTGCTTTTCGACGGCGGCCGGATCATCTTTCATAGTCTTGATCTTCGACAACGGCGTGCGCGTTGCCGGCTCCTTCACGCCTGAGTGCGCCGACTTCAAGCCACCTTGGTCGACGATCAACTGCTGGCCTTCGAGCGAGAACATGTAGCTCTGCAGCAGGCGGGCAGCATTTGGGTTCGGGGCGTTTTTCAACACCGCAGATGGACCGACGATCAGCGGCGTGCCTTCCGTCGCATAGACGATTTCGACCGGCTCGCCTTTCTCCTTCATTTGGATCAGCAGGTAATCGTTGCCATCGACCATGACGGCGCGCTCGCCCAGCGCCAGCTTCTTGGGCGGGTCGGCTGCCGACTGCACTTGCATAATCCTCTGCTTGGACAGCTTTTCGAGATACTCCCAGCCAAGGTCACGCGCCATTTGAAATGTCGAGGTCATGATGCTTCCCGAGTACCCCGGATGCGCCTTGACCATCTTTCCGGCCCACTTCGGGTCGAGCAAGTCGGCGTAGCTTTTCGGTGCGTCCTCAGGTTTGACAAGCTTGGTGTTATAGCCGATCGGGCACAGCCAAATCCGCCAGCTCGCGAACATGCCGTCCGGATCGCGATGCTCGTCGGGATAGAACTTTGCAACGTCCTCGGGCACGTAGACCGCCAGCAACCCGTCACGCTTCCAGACGATGAAATGTGCAGCATCAGAGCTGTTGACGACATCGACGGCGTTGATCTTCGAAGCCTGCTCCTGGGCGATGCGCTGGAATATCCGCTCGCCGCCGGTGCGTTCGACGCGCACGGCAACACCGGGGTACTTGGCCTCGAATGCCTTGGCGACCTTTTCGGCGACTGGCAGGTCGACTGCCGTATACCAGACAACCTTGCCTTCTTTCTGCGCGGCAGCGATCAATTCGGGTGTCACGGGGGAAGCTGCTGGCAGTGCAATTGCCGACCGGGCACCTGCCGCTACCAAGCCGGCTGCTGCCAAGCCTTTGACCACGTTGCGACGCGACGGGGTTCGCATTTTCATTGGGGTAGCCTCCTGCAATTCTGTTGGATGCTCTTGCGGCACCTTCGATTAAGTCCTGCTAGCGTGATAGTAAGCGACAACGCGCGGCCGGCAATTTCAACCTAACCGCGGCGCCTGGATCGAACGATATACGCGGCGAAGCCGATACCTTGACCTGGGTGCCATCGGCGATTTCGACGACGTAGTCGCGGGTGACGCCAAGGAACACCGAGCGCACAACATGGCCGGTCAACTCGTTGGCAGCCAACTCGCCATTGATCGAGGCAAGTTCCACCTCATGCTGGCGAATGGCGACTGAAGCGTTATCGCTGCCGCGCAACGGATCACCCTGACCAGAGAGCGTCACGCCCGCGACCGAGATATGGCCGGCATCCAGCACCTTACCGCGCAAAATGTTACTGTTGCCGATAAAGCGGGCAACGAACTCCGACGCTGGGCGATCGTAGACGTCACCGGGGCTGCCTGCCTGCTCGATGATGCCGCCATTCATGACCGCGATCAGATCGGCGGTCGCCATCGCTTCAGACTGGTCATGCGTGACGTAAACGGTTGTATATCGATAGGCATCGTGTAGGCGGCGGACCTCGTCGCGCATCTCCTCGCGCAGATTCGCGTCCAGATTGGACAACGGCTCGTCGAGCAGCAGTGTCTCCGGCTCGACGACCAGCGCACGCGCGAGCGACACGCGCTGCTGCTGTCCGCCCGACAACTCCGCTGGATAGCGCTGAGCCAGCGTCGAGAGCTTCGTCGTCGCCAGAATGCCATCGACCTTCTTGGCAATGGTTTCCCGGTCGAGCTTACGCAGGGTCAAGCCGTAGGACACGTTCTCGCGAACCGTCATGTGCGGCCACAGTGCATAGCTTTGGAAGATCATCGACATATTGCGCTGCTCGGGCGGAACAGTGCGGCCCGGCGACGAGACGACGCGATCGCCGACGCGGATCTCGCCCGCACTGGGCTCGACGAATCCGGCGATCAGCCGCAAGGTCGTCGTCTTGCCGCATCCAGATGGTCCGAGCAGGCAGACGAGCAGCCCATGATCGATGTGCAGTGATATATTATCGACAGCCCGTTGGGAGCCGTACGCTTTAGTCAACCCGCGCAACTCGACCGATGCCAAACGTTCCTCCACCAGGGCGCGGTCGTCTTTCTAGTCTCGCGCCCGGCATATCGTTAGCATATCCAGGGATAGACGCCAGTACGCTGAAACGATCCCGGGATAGATCCGTGCGTCCAGCTTAAGCTGGCCGCACGTCATCGGCGCCTCGCATTAGGCGCAGCATCACTTCTTCTTTTCCACCCAGGCGCGGTAAGCCTGAAAAAGACTGTCCCGCTCCTGATCCGTCAATTTCGGCTTGCCACTCGCCTGCCCTTGACTTTCGAGCAAAGCGTTGAACTTTTCGCGCGATGCGGTATCGGCCGCAGCCGTCGCACCGGTGTTCGCCGGCGCAGCCTCGACTGGATTGGAACGCGGCAACATCTCTTCCGCCACGCTATAGCGCTTCCACCCCGGCACTGAGGCCGCCAAGTTGATTTCTTTCCATTTCGGCTGGAACGGAGGCTTCTGAAACTGCTCGAATTTTGCGTAAAATTGCTCGATGAAGCGTGAAACGCGCCTGTAACGGTCGCTCTCCTTCGGCCAATTATAGACGGCGAGAACCGTGGAGACGCCGATCGAGTCGATTTTTTCGCCCTTCGCGATCAGGTTGGGGTAGTCCTCGTTCGTCAGTTCGATGGGAACGTAGAAATCGCTGAACTTGTCGGTGAACTCGATTGGCAGGAAATGGAACCCTGGCTCCGGTTTGAATTTGGAAAATAGTTCGTTCGGCTTGCCGACGACGTGCACCACGGCTGCGATCTCGCCGGTGCGCATTTTCTCTAGCGCGATCGAATTGTTGATGAAGACGCGCTCGGCTTTGATGCCCAGGCGGTCGAACACGATACCACCGGTCAAATTTGCGGCGCTTCCCGTCGTGTTGAAGCTAACTTTCTTGCCAGCCAGATCCTCGATCTTCTTGATTTCGGGCCGCGCATAGATGTGCACTTCCGATAGGAAGAACCGCGTGATGTACTGCACGCGATCGCCGATATTCGACGTTTTACCATCACGCTTGAAGTGCTCGAGCACGTCGGCCTGGGTTATCGCGACGTCGATGCCCTTGAGATAAAGCAGGTCCTCGACGTTACCCACGGCACCGTAGGACACGACCGGCAGCACGCGCAGATTGGGCGGATCGTCGAGCACCTTGCCGATCTCCGCGGCGAACCTGATGAACGTGCCTTCGAGCAAGCCGCCAGCCAAGCCTACTGTCCAATCATTCATGCGCTGCACCGACGGACTTTCACCGACGAGCACTGATTTCGGCGCGGTCGACGCCGGTGCTTTTCGTGGTGTCTGCGCCTCTCCCGGCTGGTTCGCAGACAGTAGCCCCGCGATCAATGCCACAATCAAAAATAGCGTTTTCTTCATTGCCTACCTCAAACCGTTCAACTC
>JANOOW010000465.1:0-5721 GCA_031421555.1 Hyphomicrobiaceae bacterium
GGCTGGACGAGCCATCCTGCCGACGGTGCGGTGCCAAGTGGGCGATCCGTCGTCGTGCCGCGCCAGCCGTTGCGCCCGCACCTGATCGAGGATCCGATCGTCATTCGCCCCGAGCACGTGAAGGGTTAAGGCACCGCTGAAGTAGCCGGGAAGGGCGGGGGATTGCAATGTTTCCATTTCGAGGCATTTTGGTTCTCATAATGTTGCTTGCGGGAAGCGCTTGCCACGCGGAGCCTGCGCCATCGACGCTCGTCACCGTGCAAACGCCGCGCGGTGCGAGGCAGGCTTTCATTCTTATCAATTCTGAGAAGCCGGTCGCTGCAGTCATTCTGTTCGCGGGTGGACATGGTGCGCTTGGTCTACAAAGCGCCTCGACGATGCGGTGGGGTGCGCAGAATTTTTTGGTCCGAAGCCGCAATCTGTTTGCCGCTCAGAACCTGATCGTAGCGGTGATCGATGCGCCATCGGATCACCAGCAGGGGATGAGCGCGGCATTCCGAATGGGCAGCGAACATTCGGGCGACATCGGAGCGGTCGCGGCCTATCTGAAGGATCAGGCGAACGTGCCAGTTTGGCTGGTCGGCACCAGCATGGGCACCTTCTCGGCAGCGGGCGGCGCAATTGGAGCCAAGAATGTCGATGGGTTAGTTCTGACGTCGACAATTACACGTTCGAAGCCGGACTGGAAGATTGCTGGCAGCCATCCAAATGGGGTTGCAAGCATGGCGTTAGGCCGGGTGAAAGTGCCGGCTTTGATCATGTCGCACCGAAAGGACGGCTGCGATATTACGCCGGCGACAGACGCATCCAAACTTTCCAGCAAGCTGACTTCCGCCAAGCCAGTCGAAACTGCCCTGCTCGATGGCGGTTTGCCTCCTAAGTCGGAGCCCTGCGAAGCACGATCCGAGCATGGCTTCTTTGGTATCGAGGACGCGTCCGTCAACAAGATCGCGACCTTTGTGAAGGCGAATAGCAAGTAGGATTGAATCACTGCCTCGCTGTCAACATAGCGCCAATAGCTGCGCAGGATATGAGTTTGCTCCGCTGCGGAGCCTACGGCGATGCATTGGGCGTTTACATGCGCCCCCCAAGGTGTAGCCTCTGCTCCACGAGCTCAATTCACTGCAGGAAGTGATCCACCTATGAAGTTTGCCACCATCAAAGACGGCTCTCGAGACGGATATCTAGCTGTCGTTTCGCGCGACCTGACGCGGTTTGTATCCGCCGAAATGATCGCGCCGAGCTTGCAGGCAGCGCTCGATGATTGGTCCCGGCTTGCACACCGTCTCGAAGGATTAGCCGAGCAGTTGGAACATGGCTCGGTGCCGTACGAGCGGTTCCACGAACGCGGTTGCCTCAGCCCGCTTCCCCGCGCTTATCAATGGGCGGATGGTTCGGCCTACGTCAATCATGTCGAACTCGTGCGCAAGGCGCGCGGCGCCGAGATGCCCGCCTCGTTCTGGACCGACCCGCTCATGTATCAGGGAGGCTCGGATGCGTTCCTCAGTCCACGCGAGGCAATCCGATTGGCCGATGAAGCCGACGGTATCGATTTCGAGGGTGAAGTCGCGGTCGTCGTTGATGATGTTCCGATGGGCGCGTCGCGCGAGATTGGTCTATCAAAAGTCAGACTTTTGATGCTGGTCAACGACGTTTCGTTGCGAAACCTCATTCCGGGCGAGTTGGGCAAAGGGTTTGGGTTCTTCCAAGGCAAACCATCGTCTGCCTTCTCTCCGGTCGCAGTCACGCCCGATGAGTTGGGTGATGCTTGGAAGGACGGCAAACTGCATTTGCCGTTGCTGTCCACGTTGAACAAGCAGCTATTTGGCAAGCCCAACGCCGGGCAAGACATGACGTTTGATTTCGGCGCGCTGATCGCTCACGCCGCGAAAACCCGACCGCTGACAGCCGGTTCGATCATCGGGTCTGGCACCGTGTCGAACAAAGGTGCGGATGGCAGCCCCGGCAAGACAGTGACGGACGGCGGTGCCGGTTACGCCTGCATTGCCGAGCTGCGCATGATCGAGACGATCAAGAACGGCAAGCCGGTCACGCCCTTCATGAAATTCGGCGATACGATCCGCATTGAAATGAAAAACGCCCGCGGTCACTCGATCTTCGGCGCCATCGAGCAGACGGTCGAGAAGTATGAGGACGCGCCGAAGTAACTTATGGCTTTGCAACCAGCTCGAACTTCGCCGATAATTGAGCTGTGAGGTCGCCACCAGCGTACACCTCGAACGGGCCGGGTTCGACGATGAAGGCCGAGGGCTGTCGCTGGAACTTCGAGCGTAACGACTTTTGTTTTGCTAAGCGCCAGCGAAATTTTTTCGAGAGCCTTTAGCAGCCGCATTAAGCGGCGGGAGTCGTATCAAGCATGATCGGCGCAACGTCGACTGCGTTTGCCCCAGGGAAATTCTGCCACAATGGATCCGATCGTTTTCAGCGCGGTGCTGGTGGCGGCTGCGTGCCACGCAAGCTGGAATGCGCTCCTAAAACTGAAATTGGCGCCGATCGTCGCGATCTCGCTCATCTCGGTTGGTTGCGGCATCGTCGTGCTGCCCGCGCTGCCGTTCGTCGGTTGGCCGCCAGCAGTCGCATGGCCGTACATCTTCGGCTCGCTGTTTGTGCACCTGTTCTATTACTCGACGCTGGCGGAAGCCTATAAAACGGGGGACCTGGGGCTCGTCTATCCGATCGCGCGCGGCTCAGCTCCGCTGATGACCGCTATCGGAGCTTATCTGCTGGTTGGTCAGGATTTAGGCCCTGTTGGCTGGCTCGGTGTGGCCGTGTTGGCAGCAGGGGTGATCGTCCTCTCGCTCAGATGGGGCCGGGTTGCCGCCCCTCCCAACCTGCGATCCATCGGATTTGCGTTGCTCACTGCAGTGTCGATCACGACGTACACGTTGATCGATGCGCTGGGTGCGAAGCTGGCAGGCTCGGCGCACTCGTATGCGGGTTGGCTGTTCGTGCTCGATGGGCTGATGATGGCGGCCTATGGTCTGGTGCTGTTCCCGGCAGCGTTCAAGGCCGGTATGCGGTCAGACTGGAAGCTTGTACTGGTCGGCGGCGGATTATCGGCGGCTGCCTACTGGATCGCCATCTGGGCAATGACCGTGGCGCCGATCGCCCTCGTGGCGGCGTTGCGCGAAACGAGCGTGCTGTTTGCTGCCGCCATCGGCATCTTCGTCCTGCGAGAACCGATACTGCCGGCGCGCATCGTTGCAGCTCTCATGGTGGCTGCGGGAGTTATTCTGATCAGGTTGCGATAGCCTCGCGGTTTTAAGCCGCCTTGATCCAGCAATGGTTGTCGTGGAACGCCGCCCCCCCAAAAGGCGCGGCTTGGAATGCGCTGGTCAGCGTGTTGATACCCTCGCCGCCTTCGAATTGGCTGTTCGGCGGGATCGCCTCGACGATGACGACACCCGGTTGCACACCCTCGAAAGCTTCGGCGTGCAGCAAGATTTCACCGCGCGTATTGCCCATGCGGATTTTGTCACCATCGGCAATTCCGAGCTTCGTGAGGTCGGCCGGATTGATCTTGGCGCGTGGACGCCCCTCCCGCGCGCGGCTGGTCGGCATCTCGTTGAAAGACGAGTTCAGATAGTTGCGCGCGGGCGACGTCGCGAGCTTGAAGGGATGCTCGGCATCGACCTTCTCGTTGACGTCCCAGTGATCGGGGAGCGACGGCACGAGGTGAGCGATACCCCAGTCGTGCTTGCGTCCAGCCGGCACGTTCGGCCAATCGGGCTTGAAGCGGAATTTCCCGTCTGAATAGGCGAAGCCCTTGGCATAGTGCGACGTTTCAAAATCGGGCTGACAGTCGATCCACTTGGCGCTTTCGAGTGCTTCGAGCGAGCCCCACCCCGACTTGCGCAACGTCTCGTCGATCAGTTGGCGGGGGGTCATCTCAAAGCCGCGATGCTTGGCGCCAACGCGCTTCGCCAGTCCGGTGAGTACGTCGTGATTGGAGCGGCACTCGCCCGGCACGTCCAGGAGTTTGGGACCGAGCAAAATGTGCTGGTGACCACCGCCCTGGTAGATGTCGTCATGCTCGAGGAACATCGTGGCGGGCAAAACGATGTCGGACATTTCGGCGGTCGCGGTCATGAACTGCTCGTGGGTGCACACGAACAAGTCCTCGCGCATGAAGCCGGCCTTCACCTTGCGCTGCTCGGGTGCGACCTGCACCGGGTTCATGTTCTGGATGAACAATGCTGTGACGGGAGGTCCGGCCTTGATGTCTTGCGGATCGCCACACAGGATCGGCCCGATGCGGCTCATGTCGAGCATGCGCACGCTGTCGTCGCGGGCGTCGTGACCCTCGATCAGGGACTTATCCCAATTGTAGATCGCGCCGTTGTTGTGGAATGCACCACCGCCTTCGTGCAGCCACGCACCGGTTACTGAAGCGATGCAGCTCGCGGCGTGCATGTTGTGAGCGCCGTTGCGTTGACGCGAGAAGCCGTAGCCGAGACGGAAGTATGTTTTCGGCGTGGTGCCGACGAGCTTGGCGAAGGCTTCGATTTGTTCGACCTTCAACCCGGTGATCGCCGCGGCCCACTCAGGCGTGCGCGATTTCAGATGCGCTTCGAGTTCGCGCGGGCAGTCGGTGTACTGCTCCATGTACGGCCAGTTGGCGAGGCCATCGCGGAACAGGATGTGCATCACCGCGCAGGCAAATGCGCCGTCGGTGCCCGGCCGCAGGCAAAGCGCAATGTCGGCCTGGTCCATCGTGCCGTTCTGGTAGATGTCGATCGCGACGATCTTGGCGCCGCGTTCCTTGCGGGCCTTGATCGCGTGCGTCATCACGTTGACCTGAGTGTTGACCGGGTTGGTGCCCCAGATCACCACCACGTCAGCCTTCGCCATTTCGCGCGGATCGGGGCCGGCGAGCTTCCCAGTGCCGGCGATGTACCCCGCCCAGGCGAGTGTGGTGCAGATCGACGAGAACTGCTGCGAGTAGCGTTTAGCGTGGCGCAGCCGGTTGATACCATCGCGCATGACGAGGCCCATGGTACCGGCGAAATAGTACGGCCACACCGCCTCGGGCCCGTGCTGCGCTTCAGCCTTGAGCATGGCTGCGGCGGTAATGTCGAGCGCGTCGTCCCAGGATATGCGCTCGAATTCCTTCGAGCCCTTGGGGCCCTTGCGTCGCAGCGGATGCATCAACCGGTCGGGGTGATGGATCCGCTCGGCGTAGCGTGCCACCTTCGCGCAGATCACGCCGTCGGTGTAGCTGTTGTCCTTCGCGCCACGGACGCGGCCGATGCGGCCATCCGGCAGCAGTTCGACCTCGAGTGCGCACGTCGATGGGCAATCGTGCGGGCAAACTGAATGCCCGATGTCGAGGGGGCGGTCCATGGACTAACCTTCCTTTTATTCAGGACATCCGGCCGCCCGCTGTTTCAGCCCGGCGACAGGACGTGGATCACGCGAGACGCCACCATGTCTTTGACCTTTGCTCCGTAGGCCGCCATGTGGGGCGACGCCGCGTGCGCGGCCAATGTCCCGGCGCTCGACCACTTTTCGACCACGACGAACGTGTCCGGGCCAAGCTTGGTTTGGATCGGACCAATGCCGGTAGCATCGACCGCTGGGCCATATTCGATGCAGCCTTCTTCGGCATGCACGGCGGGCATATTAGCATGAAACGCCGTCAGTACGGTGTCGCGCATTCCGGGCTTCGTGGTGATGATTGCGAGGACGTGGATCATCCGG
>JANOOW010000466.1:0-7483 GCA_031421555.1 Hyphomicrobiaceae bacterium
ATTCGCGGCAGCTTGGAGCGCATGACGCCCGTGCTCATGACCGCGCTGTCAGCCTGTGTTGCGCTCGTGCCGTTGATGATTGATGCGTCGGCGCCGGGTAAAGAGATCCTGCACCCGGTTGCGATCACGATCTTCGGCGGACTGATCAGCGCGACCCTGCTCGATGCCGCGCTCACGCCTCTATTATTTCTCAAATATGGGCGCAAGCCTCTCGAACGACTCGTCGAACAGGCGCGCTCATCCGCCGAGTCGACGAAGGTACCCAACGCCGCAATCGAAGCCTACTGATCAACAAAGAAGGAACTTCTTGCATGTCGTTACGCACCCGCTTGGCCGTCGCCCCCGTTATGGTTTTGATTGGATTGGCGAGCCCTAGTTTTGCCCATGAAGCCGCGAAAGGCCCGAATGGGGGCCTGCGCGTCGATGCCGGCAAATTCCACACCGAGCTGGTAGTCGATGGCACGACCAAAGTGACGGTATTCCTGGGTGATGCCGAGCAAAAAGCGATCCCGGCCGCGGGGTTCACGGGTAACGCGATCCTCGTGATTGACGGCAAATCGCAGCGTTTTCCGCTGGAGCCAGCTGATGGTTCGAAGCTCGTCGGCATTGCGCCTGCGCCGGTCCTGTCTGGTGTCAAGGGCGCGATCCAGTTGACCGCACCCGACGGTTCTACAGCGCAGGGTAAGTTCTGATGGAAGCGCATGCAGCTCGATGCCTGCAGCCGGCGGTCGATAGTCGGAGAGTCTTATCAGGGTTGGCGAAAAGCGTTTAGCCAATCAGCATGGGGCTCACCATGCATTCGCAGCACAAGCTCGGGCTCACCAAATCTATTCAACGGTTTTTCGATCTCCGAGAAGGCTGCTCAAACAGGTTGTCCTACCCGGCTGTCTTCAACTGCGAGCATTGGGGAAGAACAGTTGCTTGCCATCGATTTGGTAGCTTTGGATCGCGGCCTGCCCCTCGGCCGAAATTATCCAGTCGACGAACGCCTGACCGAGCTCCGTCTTCACCAATGGGTGTTTGGCCGGATTGACGAGCATGATGCCATATTGATTGAACAGCGCCTTATCGCCCTCAACAGTTATCTCCAAGGCGTCTTTGTTTTTGAAGCTGATCCAGGTTCCGCGGTCGGCTAGCACATAAGCTCCCATCGCTGCGGACGTGTTAAGCGCGGCACCCATACCTTGGCCAATTTCCTTGTACCAGCCCGGCTTTGTCCCTGCCGGATCGAGGGCGGCTGCCTTCCACAAGGCCAGCTCCGCGGCATGCGTGCCGCTTTTGTCACCGCGCGACACGAACGTCGCACCGGAACGATGGATAATTGTGAGTGCCGACAATATGTCGCGGCTGCCTTTGAGCTGTGCCGGATCCGACATGGGCCCGATCAACACGAAGTCGTTATACATCACATCAAAACGCTGCACGCTGAAGCCATCTGCTACGAACTTCTCTTCCTGCGGTTTGGAGTGGACGAACAGAACGTCGGCATCACCTCGCCGCCCCGTTTCAATCGCCTGTCCGGTGCCTTGCGCCACGACCTTCACTTCGATGCCGGTCTTGGCCTTGAACAGCGGCAGGAGGTGACCGAACAGACCGCTGTCCTGCGTCGATGTCGTCGAGGCAACCACAATGGATTTATCTTGCGCCCCTGCGGGAAGCGCAAATGCGACGGCCGTCGCTGCGGTGATATTGACCAAGTACTTCAGCATCATTGGTTCGCGACTCCATCTCAACTTACATCTTCAGGTTTTTCAATGTTGTGGCGTGCTTGCCTCAAGCTCGATTGAAAGGGAACTCAAACATTGAGAGTTCGTTGTGGTGCATCCTCATCGTTAAAGGAGTGCAGTGTTTTGCGTCGATCTTATTTACTAATGCCGACATTGGCGGGCCTGGTGCTAATGGCGCCAACCGCTCATGCCGATTTCACTGATAGTCCGGCAACATCTGCGTCCGGGATGGTGCTAGCTCAAGCCGGCGGCGGAGGCGGAGGCGGAGGTAACCCTGGTGGTGCTGCGGCTGGCGGCGGAGGTAACCCTGGTGGTGCTGCGGCTGGCGGGGGCGATGGTGCAGGTGCAGGTGCTGCGAGTGGCGCTGGGCGATCCGGTGGATCTGGTGGTAGAGGTGGCGGACGCGGCTCAGGCGCTGGAAGTGGGAACCAAGGCGGCGGAGCCATGGTTCGGCCCGAACGGAGTTCCGAGGGCAAGTCGGGCCCTTCCGGCGGTGGCGACCGCAAAAGCGGAATAGAGCGGCGCGGTGATGATGATGGTGCACGCGGCCGGGATCGTAATCGCGGCGATCGAGCGGTTCCCCGGGTGCGGGAGGGCCGCGGTGGCGATAATAACGTGGTTATCCGGGACCGCGACCGGCGCGGCAATGCAAACGTAATCATTCGTGATCGTGATCGTAATCGTAATCGCGGTGACTACCGCCGCGGGAAGCGCTATTCTTGGGGTCCAGGAGGCGTATTCTATTTCTATAACGGTTACTACCATGGTGACTGCCGTTGGCTGCGTCGCAAGGCAATCCAGACAGGAAGCCAATATTGGTGGAGCCGCTTCCGTCAGTGCCGCGCTTACAACTAGGTAAATTAAGTAAAGTACCGGTCGATCCAAGTGGGTTAGCCGGTACTTCTTTTTCGGTGTCGCAAACCTGCGGAATTACCATGACATACAAGATTATTATCGCTGTCGGAAGCCTGCGACGCGACAGCCTAAATCGAAAATTGGCTACGGCGGTAGAAAAGCTGTTCTCAGCCGAGTTTAGCTTTCATAACCTCAACATTGGCGACTTGCCGCTCTACAATCAGGACGACGACGGCACTCCATCTCTCCAAGTACAAAATCTCAAGCGGGAGATCGAAAGCGCAAATGGTGTTATTCTGTTTACCCCGGAATATAACAGATCAATTCCCGGTGTTTTGAAGAACGCTATAGATCATGCATCCCGGCCTTACGGGAAGAATAGCTGGCAGGGGAAGCCCACCGGGATCCTTGGGATATCGGTCGGCAGTATCGGTACGGCAACGGCTCAGCAGCACTTGCGAAATATCTTCGCCTATCTTGACGCTCCAACCTTAGGCCAGCCCGAGGTTTTCATTCATGCGAAAGATGGAATGTTCAATTCGGATGGAAGCGTTTCCGATCAAAGCCGGCAATTTCTTCAGGCCTGGGTCGATAAATATGTCGATTGGCTGAAAAAGTTTTCTTGAAGCATCCATTTTTTCTGCGCCTTGCATCCAACTCGGAGACCAACAATGCCAACCAGCAAGCCTGTCAGCACGAACGGAAACGAACCCTCTAAAAAATCGAGAGGAACGCCTGAAGCGCTTGCCACGCCGACCGACTTGGAGCCGCGGAATACGGCTGCAGTCGCGAAAGTACTGAATACGTTAGTCGCTGATGCGTTCGCGTTGTATTTAAAGACTAAGAATTTCCACTGGCATGTAAGCGGACCGCACTTTCACGACTATCATCTGATGCTCGATAAGCAGGGAGTGCAAATTTTCGCATCGATTGATCCTTTAGCCGAAAGAGTTCGCAAGTTGGGCGAGCGGACGGTTCTAGGCATTTCCCACGTCGCTCAGTTGACGGCTGTTAGAGACAACACCGACGAGTTTGTGCCTCCCGGTGAGATGCTTCGCATCCTTATGGAAGATAATAAGAGCATGGCAGCTAGCATGCGAAAAGCTCATTCGATATGCGACGATAACAACGATCCTGCGTCGGCCAGTTTGCTTGAAGTCTTTATCGACGAAACTGAACGCAGAACCTGGTTCCTGTTCGAGGCAAACCGGCCTGCCGATCAGCAGGGTCACTAAAAATCGAAACTGGAAGTGATTTACTTCCAGTTTCGTGTAAAGACTGCCAAGCTCTAGCTGAAAATTCAGCCGGAGGTTTTTTATGCAGCTAACACGCATCGATCCGGAAACGTATCGCCGGACCCCGTGGAAGAATGGTGGTGGCACGACGATCGACATAGCCGATGCATTCTGCGAGGGCGCAACGCATGGCGATTGGCATGAAACGATCTGGCGGTTTGGCCGCACCACGATCTCGGCGCCAGGGCCGTTCTCTGACCTTTCCGGGTTCGACCGCATGCAAGTCGTGGTAGCCGGTTGCGGGTTGGTGTTGCACACCGCCAATTCGGAAATCGATCTTCGACTGCCGTTCCGCCCGGTTCGCTTCAGCGGCGGCACACCGATCGTCAGCGGACTGGAGGCTGGTCCCGTTGAAGTCGTCAATCTAATAAGTGACAGCCGGCTAACCAGCATCGATCTGCGTGTACCGCAATCGGGAGGGATGCTGAAATTGCCGGCAGGGATACATATACTTTATGCCGCAAGCGGCGAATGTACGTTTGCTCTCGATGCGGCGGTCCTTACCATCGCAGACCGATGGGCGCTTAGGGTGGATACGCCAGCATCAACAGACCTTCATTCGCATTCAGGCGAGCTCGTGGTTGGTTCTGTGTATGCGCGGGCGTGACCGTCCAACATGCCGGTTGACTGAATGCCCTAGCGTTGCTCCACCGTCGTGTACTATCCAACTGCTTGCCGCGACTTGCGCGCGCCTTCGCTGACGAAAGTATTCACTGTGCGCACGATCCATGTTTTCGGCTGGCTGACCGGCGCGCTCTTTTTCTTCTACGCGTGGGTCCTTCGCGTCGCGCCCAGCATCATGATCGAGGAGATGATGCGCGATCTGGCAGTGGGCGCGGCGCTGATCGGCAATCTCTCCGCATTCTATTTCTATGGGTACGCCGGCATGCAGGTGCCGGTCGGCATGTTGATCGATCGGTTTGGCCCACGGCGCTTGATGACTTGCGCCGCCTTGGTGTGTGCGGGCGGATGCGTGTTGTTTTCTCAGAGCACGGGCTATTGGGGTGTTGCGGCGGGCCGGTTTGTGATCGGAGCTTCGGCGGCGTTCAGCTTTGTCGGAGCGATGAGCGTGGCTGGCCTATGGTTTCCAGCCAAGCGCTTTGCGTTGCTATCGGGGCTCGCCATGATGATGGGCATGGCAGGCGGCGTCGCCGGTCAAGCGCCCCTGCGATTGCTCGTCGACAGTTTCGAATGGCGCGGCGCCGTTCTTCTTCTGGCGACCGGTGGTGTCTTGATCGCGATCGCCGCCTGGCTGAGCGTGCGCGATCGTCCGCGCGAGCCTCGAAAAGCCAACCGGATGTTTTCGGGGTTGGGGCAGGTGACCACTAATTCCCAGACGTGGTTGATCGCGCTGGCGGGCCTCGGCACGACGGCACCGCTCCTCGGGTTTGCCGGGCTTTGGGGTGTTCCTTACCTGGTTTCAATTTATGGCTTGGACCGAGCATCCGCTGCTGGGGTGACATCGATGATGTTCATCGGCTGGGGCATCGGTGCGCCGTTGATGGGCTGGTACTCGGATCATATCGGACGCCGGCGCGAGCCATTCATTGCCGGTCTATTTTTGTGCGTCGCGGCCCTGGCGGCGATCATCTACGTGCCCGCTTTGCCGATCGGCGGCGTGATTGCGTTATGCTTCGTTTGTGGATTCGGAGGGTCGTCACAGATCGTAGGTTTTGCCGCGGCGCGGGAGCACAATCCGGTCGCGTTCAGTGGAACGACGCTTGGTTTCGTCAACGGCATGGTTACCGGTGCCGGCGCTCTCTACCAGCCTCTGGTCGGCTGGATCCTAGATCTCAATTGGCAAGGACAGTCGATTGGCGGCGCCCGTGTCTATGATGCGGGCGCTTACCAATATGCCCTGGCGGTACTGGTCGTGGGCTCATTCGCCGGTTTCCTCTGCACACTGTTCGTACGCGAGACTGGATGCCGCCAGCAAGCCGGTGGGCTTGACGTTAACGCTGATCCCACACTACCGGCGCGTTGACCGTCTGCTAAATGTTGCCGAACAATCGCCACAAACCTTGTTCACTCGGGTAGCGGAACATCTGGGCGGGCGGGCTCGGTTTGTATTCTTTTTCAAACTGACGGGGATGTATGCTGCCTTGGAAGCAACGCGGCACTGGGAAACCAGCGAAGGGGATCAACCTTCGTGAAATGCTTTCGCGACTTTCCCGTACGGAAACCGAAGCGAAGCGCGAGGTCTCGCATGAGCGCCAGGAGGGTGTTCCCACCGCCCAGCATGGTGGTCAAGCTGGCGATAACGCGAGTAGCATGCTAGCCCGTTATTTCAGTTCAGATAGCGATCAGGCCTCGTCCCAAAGCGGATTTTCCAGCGGGAACACGCCCAAGGCGCAACGTCAAAACGAACAATCTGTGATGCCTTCGGCGGGCTTCGGTATCCCGCCAGCGCACTCGCAACAGTGTGCGGATGAGCCAGCGCACTCGCAGCAGTGTGCGGATGAGATTGTATCGGATATCGCCCGCAAGCTCGCGGCCCGGCAATATGTCCCCAAGTTCGACGTGGTCGATGCCTTCCCCGGGGAAGCAGGGCGAGATCCGCCCCCCGCGCACGCATACATGCACGGGTTCGAACCGGCTCCGCGCGTACATCTCGAGCGGCGTGATCAAACGGAAGATGATTTTGCTGAGCCTGTCAGCCAGGCAAGATTGCCGCAAAAATCGACCCGATTCAGCGCGATCGCGAAAGGGCCCACCGCCGTGACCGTGCCGCCGTCCTCAAAGCGCCGGATACTTTTTGCGACAGCCGGTGGCTTCGGCATCGCCATTGCGGCCATAGCCGCAGCTGTGCTCGTAAATCGCGCACCGCCGCCACAGCCGGTCGACAGGATCGAGACAGTTGCGGCAGTGAGCCCGGCCATTGAAACCGTTGTGCCGGCCCGGCCCCATACAGCGCCTAGCGCACCGCCCGTTTCGACATTTGTCGCAAGCCTCGGTAGCGTCCCGTCTGCCGCTCCAGCCGCGGGAAAACCCACGCCCAGTTTTCGTATCGACGATATCGCAGCACCGGCAGGCTCAGCCGACGTTGCATTTCCGGTGAGCCTCGACGGCGGCGGCGGTTCGACCGGGAACCTGCGAATTGTCGTGACGGAGATGCCGGGTGGTGTGGGTTTCAATCGCGGCGCGAAAGCGCGCGACGGCAGTTGGATCATTCGGCCGCAGGATTTGGATGGCTTGCGGCTGACGATATCGCCAACAACGAGCACGTCCCGGGTCACGGTAACGCTCGTCAGCGATGGCGTTCAAGTCGCGCAGTTGAGCCCCACGATCGCGATCGAGCCGGCAACAGACTTCAGGGTATCACTCGGCAAAAACGACAATGAGGACAAGGCGCGCGGCCTGTTCGAAAAAGGCGAGGTGCGGCTTGGCAACGGCGACGTCATCGGCGCCCGGATGTTCTTCAAAAAAGCCGCCGATGCAGGCGATGCGCAGGCGGCAAATGCCATGGGCGCGACCTACGATCCGGATCTCTTCAGTTCGTTGCGCGTCCAAGGGATGCGGCCGGACGTGGAGATGGCACGGCAATGGTATCGGCGCGCAATGGAGCTTGGATCGAAGGATTCACTCGATCGTCTTGAGAGATTGAAG
>JANOOW010000467.1:0-10280 GCA_031421555.1 Hyphomicrobiaceae bacterium
TGAGCTGACATTTTCAAGATCGATCAGGCGCGTCTTCTCGCCACCAGCCACAATCCACTGATCTGAAGGGCCTGCCGATGACCACCCCGATGCTACCTCCAGGCTCTATGCGTCCCGGCGATCGCGCGCCGTTTTCCGCCATTGTCGACCGGCCACCGTTGCAGTTGCCGAACAAGGGGCGCGTCATTGTCTGGACCATCGTCAATCTTGAAGTTTGGGACATCTCGCGCCCAATGGCACGGCAAGTCATTCCGCCACCGGCGGGGGTGACGCTGCTGCCGGACGTGCCGAACTGGAGCTGGCACGAGTACGGCATGCGCGTCGGCGTGTGGCGGTTCTTCGACCTGTACAAGAAGCATGGCATCCGGCCCACCTTGTCGATCAATGCGCGTGTGATCGAGGATTATCCGCGTGTCGCCCAGGCCGCGAAAGAAGCCGGTTGGGAGTTCATGGGCCACGCCTACGAGCAGGGACCGATCCATAAGATCGAAGACCAGCCGGCCATGATCAAGAAGTCGATGGACGTGATCCGCAATTTCACCGGCACGGATCCCGTCGGCTGGCTTGGACCTGGCCTCACGCAAACCTACGACACGCCGGAGAACTTGGCGGCGGCGGGCATCAAGTACATCGGCGATTGGGTGTACGACGACGAGCCGACGATGATTGCCACGTCGAAGGGCCCGCTCGTCACGCTGCCATATACGGTCGAGCTCAATGACATCCCGACGATGATCATTCAGCATCACGAGTCGGGCTACTGGCAGCAGCGGTGCATCGATTATTTCGATCGCGTCTACGCCGAAGGTGCAGATCGTCCGCGTGTCATGGCCATTGCGATCCACCCCTACATCTCAGGTCAGCCGCACCGGATCAAATATCTCGAGGCCGTGTACGACTATATCAATCAGTTCGACGGCGTGTTGCACTGGAACGGCGCCGGGATCCTCGATTGGTACAATGGCGAACGGCAGCGCTTGGGGCTCGCGTAATATGCTATCCGGCATTCCCACCGTGGCCTGGAGACCAAGCGCGTGAGCGTGTTCCAGGTGTTGAACGGACTGACGTTTGCAGCGCTGCTATTTATCGTTGCCAGCGGGTTCACGCTGATTTTCGGTCTGCTGCGCATCGTCAATCTGGCGCACGGCGCATTGTACCTGTTGGGCGGTTATCTCGGCTACACGGTTGCAACCCACACCGGTAGCTTCTTATTGGGCGGTGCCGCGGCGATGGCTGGCATTGCCATTGCCGGGTTCGCTCTCGATCAAGGTCTGCTGCGCTGGGTTCGCGGGTTTGATTTGCGGCAAGTGCTGCTAACCCTCGGCGTCGCACTAGTGCTGAATGACATCGCCCTCGTCGTCTGGGGCGGCGACACGTTCACGGTTCCGACACCGCCCGCCTTGCAAGGTGCCACCACGGTGCTGGGTGTGACCTATCCCACGTTCCGATTGTTCGTGCTGGCCGTCGGCGTTGCGACGTTCGCCGGGCTGTGGCTGATGTTGAATAAAACGCGGCTTGGCGCGCTTATTCGTGCCGGCGTCGATGACGCGGAGATGGTTGAAGCATCGGGCATCAACATCCGCCGCGTTTTTTCGCTGACGTTCATGCTGGGTTCCGCACTTGCTGGTCTCGGCGGCCTGCTCGGCGGCTCGTTCCTGACGCTCTACCCGAGCGCCGATTCCGAGATCTTGGTGTTCAGCATGGCAGTGGTGATCATCGGCGGACGCGGAAGCCTCGAGGGCGCAGCAGTTGGCAGCATTCTGATCGGTTTGCTGAACACGTTTGGTCAGGTATGGTTTCCGGAACTGGCGTACTTCGTGATCTTCGGCCCGATGGCTCTTCTCCTGGCGTTCCGGCCGCTCGGTCTTTTTGGGAGGACCGCATGAGCGACGTTGCAGCCGTGACCAACGATCGGGCACCGGCGGGCACGCGCAAAACGATGTGGGTCGTCCTGTCGGTGCTCGCCGTCGCAGGCCTCATCGCGCTGCCGTTCTTCCTGCGCACCTATCAGATCGGCATCGCAACCCAGATCTTGATCTTTGCCGTGCTCGGCATGTCGATCGATGTGCTCGCCGGCTTCTCCGGCCGCACGCCGCTTTGCCACGGCGCTCTATTTGGAACGTCGACGTACTTCGTGATCTACAGCGTCAATAGCTGGGGTTTGCCGCTCCCCGTCGCGCTCGGGATCGGCATGTGTGCAGCAACCGTGCTGGCGGCAGTCTTTGCAATGCTCGCCGTACGCGTGTCCGGCGTCTACTTTTTGCTGCTCACGCTGGCACTCGGTCTCGTCGTGTGGGGCGTCTGCTTGCGCTGGTCTCAGGTAACCGGCGGCGAGAACGGATTACGCGGCGATCTGCGGGTGGGTGCATTGGCCGACCCCACCACCTTCTACCTGCTCGTGCTGGCTGGCAGTTTACTCGCTCTAGCTGCCATGCACCGGTTCGTCAGCTCACCATTCGGCCTGACGTTGCGTGGCATTCGCGATAGCGAAAGCCGCATGGCCAGCATGGGTTACAACGTGACGCTGCACGTGTTCCTGGCGTTCGTCATATCCGGCTTCTTCGCCGGGTTCGCAGGCGCCATGTATGCTGTCTTCAACAACTACGTCAGTCCGTCGGCGGTAGCGCTGCCGCAGTCGGTACAGGGCTTGCTGATGGCGATCGTCGGCGGCATCGGCACGTTGTTCGGCTCATACGTCGGCGCCGCGCTGATCGTCATCCTGGAGCAGTTCGTGTCGGCCTACACCGAGCGCTGGCAGTCGGTGCTTGGCGTCACGTTCATTCTCATCATGATTTTCGCACCAGAAGGAATTGTCGGAAAACTGAAGGGCCTTCTTAAGCTTCGCCGCTAGCCACTGTTCGTCACGCATCGGTTCCAAAGGGAGAGACAAGTCATGATCGAACGCAGAGAGTTCTTGAAGTCCACCGCATCGGCGACTGCAGCGTTCGCCGCAGGTGCACTTGGCGCCCCCGCAATTCTGCGTGCCCAAACGGGCCCGATCAAGATCGGCCTGATGGCCCCTCTAACGGGCGTGGTGGCGGCTGGCGGTAAAGAGCTGGTCGAAGGTTTCGATCTCTGGTGGGAGCGAAACGGTAAGGAAATCGCCGGGCGCAAGGTCGAGATCATGGTCGAGGACGATGCGTCGAACCCCGATACCGCCCTGCAGAAGGCCCGCCGCTTGGTCGAACAGAACAACGTGCACTTTTTGATCGGCAATATCATTGCGAACACCGGGTTGGCAGTTGCCAACTACGTCAAGGGCAACGGCGTGCCCTACTTCATCCCGGTGATCGCGGCCGACGACTTGACGCAGCGCAACCGCATTCCGAACGTACTTCGGATCGCTGGCTACACGGGCAGTCAATTCACGCGGCCGCTCGCCGACTGGTGCCTCAAGGCGGGCTACAAGAAAATCGCGACGGTCAGCCAGGACTACGCCTACGGCCATGAGATGTGCGGTGGCTTCGCACAAACTTTGACCGAAAACGGCGGCACGATCGTGCAACAGTTCTGGCATCCATTGAACACAGCCGACTTCAGTCCCTACCTCGGGCAGCTGCAGGGGCTGGGTGTCGATGCGATCTTCGGTATGGAGACGGGGGCGGACGCGTCGCGGTTCCTTCAGCAGTATTCGAACTTCGGACTGAAGGGTAAGATCCCGTTGGTCGGCTCAATGAACCTTTGCGATCAGTCGGTCATTCGCACGCTGGGCGAAGAGCCGGTGGATGTCGTCTCGTGCGCTGCCTTCAGCGAGGGGGCACAAGACGAGTCGACCAAGAAGTTCACTGAAGAGTATGAGAAGCGCTATCAGAAACTGCCGTCCGTGTTTGGCACCACGCACTTCTCGGGCGCGATGTGGCTGACCGAGGCCATCACCAAGATCGGCGGCAAGGTCGAAGATCGTGAGACATTCCTGAAAGCCGTGCGCGAGGTCGAACTCAAGGGGTCACCGCTCGGGCCGTCGGTGAAGTTGGATCAGTTCGGTCATCCCGTCTACACGGCCTATATCCGCAAGGTGCAGAAGCGCGCCGACGGCAAGAAGTGGAACGTGCCGGTCGCGAGCTATCCAGACGTTGGTCAGTTCTGGAAGTACGACGCCGAGACTTACATGAAGCAGCCGTCGTATTCGCGCACCTTCCAGGGCATCAAGGGGTGAGCTGCGACCGGCGTCGCACGATGCGGCGCCGGCTGCAGCCATGAAAGAATTGTCGTGATAGCACCAATCCTCAAACTCAGCGATGTCGTCGTCCAGTTCGGCGCCTTGCGCGCCGTCGGCGGCGTATCGCTGGATGTGAATGCGGGTGCACGGCGCGCCATCATCGGTCCGAATGGCGCTGGCAAGACGACGCTGTTCAACGCCATCACCGGTGTCATCACTCCAACATCGGGAACTGTCATTTTCGACGGTCACGACATCACACGGTCGGCACCGCACCGGCGAGCCGCGCACGGGATCGCCCGCACATTTCAAATCACAAATCTATTTGCGAGCCTGACCGTCGACGAGAATATGATGCTGGCGCTGCGCGGGCTCAAACCGCGCAAGTTCTCGATGTTCGGCAGCTTGAAGCTAACGGCCGGCGAGGCACAAGCCGCGGAACGTGCACTTCATCTCGCGCGCTTGCAGAGCCGGCGCCGGACGGTCGTCAGAGAGATGTCCTATGGCGAACAGCGTCAGCTGGAGCGTGCGCTGTCGCTGGCGACAAGTCCCCGGCTGCTCCTTCTGGATGAACCGGCCGCCGGACTGTCGCCCGCCGAACGATCGATGGTCGCCGATATCATCCGCAGCTTGCCGCGCGAGCTGACCCTCATTCTCATCGAGCACGATATGGACTTGGCGCTGGGTCTCGTTGATTTCGTCAGCTGTCTGCATGAAGGTCGAATACTTGTTGAAGCTTCGCCAACCGATATCCGCGGCCACGCTGCCGTGCAGGAAGTTTATCTCGGAAGAGCTCGCAATGCTTGAGGTCCGCGACCTGCACAGCTTTTACGGCGCTGCCCACGTTTTGCACGGCGTGTCGCTGGACGTGGCGCCCGGCGAAGTCGTGGCACTGCTCGGTCGCAACGGCATGGGCAAGACGACGCTGATCCGTTCGATCATGACGTTGGCGCCCCCCGATGTGCGGCGGGGGAGCGTCAAGTGGAAGGGCGAGGAGATCTCGAAACTAACGCCGCATGAAGTGGCGCAGAAACGCATCGCCATCGTGCCGCAAGGGCGCAGGCTCTACGCGTCGTTGAGCGTGACCGAGCATCTGACGATGCTGAAAAGCCCGCGCGTAAAAGAGGGCTGGACCGTCGATAAGGCGTTTGGGCTGTTTCCGCGTCTGGCGGAGCGGCGGCACCACCGCGGCAACCAGCTCTCAGGCGGAGAGCGCGGTATGCTGGCGGTGGCGCGAGCACTAATGATCGATCCGGAAATGATTTTGATGGACGAACCCTCGGAAGGGCTCGCGCCGGTAATGGTGCAGCATTTGGAGAAAATCGTCGTCGAGTTAAAGCAGAGCGGCTTGGGCGTGTTGCTGGTCGAGCAGAACCTGTACAGCGCGCTCGAAGTCGCCGACCGTGTCTACATCATGGAGACGGGAGCGATCGTGCACGAAGGCACCTCGGCCCAGTTGCGGAAAACGCCCGATGTCCTCGAGCGGCACCTAGGTGTTCATTGAATCTGGGTGTCTCTACTTCCGCGTTTTCACAACCACCTTAATCGCATCTTCAACGCGATCGCGCGCATAACGAATAGCCTCCGGCAGGTCTTCCAACATGAAAGTATGGGTGTGGATCAGCGTAGCGTCAAAGCGCCGGTCGCGCATGAAGGCTTCGGCGCGGTGCGTTGCACTTCGACCTTCGCCGCGGATGCCGTAGAGGTAGATGTTGTTGCGCACGATGTGGCCGATATCGACCATCGCTGGATCGTGCGGGAACGCGGCAAAGCAACTCTTGCCGCCACGATTGCACATGCGAGCGGCCTCGTTGACCGCGTCGATCGCGCCAGAGCACAGTTCGCGACAAGCTCGATCAGGGCAGCCGCATCACCGATTGAAATCATAGCGACAAAAGGGATAAGCCGATGACCACTCAATGGAACAAATATGCGCCGACGGCCGCTCGTGTGCACGGCAAGCCTGGACGTGAGACGCGGCCGAAAAGCGTCACGATCGACATTCACGCGCACGTCGGTATTCCGGCCGCCTTCGAAATCGTGAAGCCGCATCTTGATTGGGCAACGGTTCCTCTTGCGCACTTCGCAGACGCAGAAACCAAGGCGCTCAACGCCAAGCAGGAGGGCGATATCTTCAGCCGCCGCTCGCTGGAGCATCGCTTGG
Source organism: Hyphomicrobiaceae bacterium (assembly GCA_031421555.1). Lineage (GTDB taxonomy): Bacteria > Pseudomonadota > Alphaproteobacteria > Rhizobiales > Hyphomicrobiaceae > JAKFWF01. Next base: position 6,324 of record JANOOW010000467.1, read on the forward strand.
CAGCGCTCGACGATATGGGCCTCGACATCCAAGCGATCCTGCCGCCACCGCCGCAGTGCTACTACACAGTTCCGAATGATATTGCGGTCAAGGCCACCAAGGTTCTGAACGATGGCATAGCCGGGTACGTGGCGCAGCGGCCAGATCGGTTTGTCGGGTTCGGCAGCCTGCCGATGATGGATGCGGCAGAGGCGGTGAGCGAACTCGAACGCTGTATGGGCACGTTGAAGTTCAAGGGCGTGCAGATCCTCACAACGATCGCCGGCAAAGAGTTGTCCGATCCTCTGTTCGCGCCGTTCTGGAAGCGCGCGGAGGAGTTGGGCGCTTTGGTGATCATTCATCCGAACGGCTTCACGCACGGCGAGCGTTTCACCAAGCATTACTTCAACAACGTCGTCGGCAATCCGCTGGAGACGACGCTCGCTCTTCACTATCTGATCTTCGAAGGTGTCATGGAGCGTCACCCGAACTTGAAGCTGCTTGCCGTGCACGGTGGTGGTTATCTGCCGGCCTACTCTGGCCGCATCGATCACGCTTGGGGTGCGCGGTCGGACTCTAACTGTAGCTTACCGCATGCACCGACGACCTACTTGAAGCGGGTCTATTTCGACACGGTTGTTTTCACGCCGCATCAGCTGGCGGAACTCGTCCGGCTGTTCGGCGCCGATAAAATTCTCATGGGCACCGACTATCCGCTCGACATGGCCGAATACGATCCGATCGGCCATGTCGTTGACACCAGCTTCGATGCTGCGACAACGGCCGCCATTTGCGGTGGCAATGCAAAGAAGCTGTTGGGGCTTTAAGTCAAGTTGACGCTTCAATGATCCGCTCGCGGGTGAGCGGAAGATCGCGGATGCGAGCGCCAAGGGCATCCGCGACGGCATTGGCGATAGCTGCTGCAGCCGGCCCTTGCGATACCTCGCCAACACCGAGGGTGGGATCGCCTGGGCGATCAATCAGTGCGATTTCGATCTCTGGAACTTCGGAAAATTTCAAAATCGGGTAGGTCTCCCAATTACGGCTCGCGATGCGGCCGTCTTCGAACTGCACCTGCTCTTTCAAGGTCCAGCTGGCTGATTGAATGATGCCGCCCTCGACCTGGTTGCGCACGCCATCGGGGTTGATCGCGAGGCCACAATCGACGGCACACCAGATCCGCTCGAGACGGACTTCATCGTCGACGCGAACGTCCACGACGAGCGCCAGATACCCGGCGCGGTTCTTGTAGCGGCTGTAGGCAAAGCCACGGCCAACTCCGTCGCTTTTGTCTGGGCGAACGAGACCGCCCGCCATCTCGACCGCTCGTTCCATCACGGCTCGTGCACGCGGGTCTGGTGTTAGTTTCAAACGAAAGTCGAGCGCATCGATGCCAGCGTTCGTGGCCAATTCGTCGATGAAGCTCTCGATCGCAAACACGTTGGCGAACGCGCCGAGACCGCGCATCGAGGATGTGCGCGGCACCAAATCGGTGGCAATGTGATTGACGATTTTCTGATGCGGCACGTCATACAGCAACATCGCATTGCGCATACCGCTGCCGCCAGCAGCTGCAGGCAATTCCATCGCCGTAGGGCGTGGCGGCGGCTCGGGCAATGCATAGGCGCTTAACAGATTGGCGGTGCCGCCAACGCCTGGACGTTGAACGTGGCTGCCGCCCCAAATCCGGGTCGTCCAACTGAGCGGATAGCCGGTGCTGGAAATCTCGGCGTCAACCGCAACGACCATGGCAGTGCCAAGCGGCGACGATGAAAGTTCGTCTTCGCGGCTCCATTGCACGCGTATCGTCTTGCCGGGTGTTTGCAGCGCGATGATCGCGGCGTCGCACGCAGCATCGTCGGCGCCGTTGTGGCCATAACAGCCAGAGCCGGGTAGATGCATCACGCGAATCGCATCGGCCGAAAGTCCAAGGGCCTGGGCCAGCGCGCCCCGCAGCGGCACGACGCCCTGCGAATGCGTCCAGACTGTAAGGTAGCTGTCCGCGAAAAGTGCAAGCCCGCATGACGGGCCGATCGAGGCATGCGCCAGGAAGGGTTTCGAGTATGTGCGGCGGAGGCGCCGGCTGTTCTGCTGTTGCGCCGGCTGCGATCCGAACTCGGTTGTGCTGTCGATCGAGGGTTGCCCGGCAATCCAAGCCGTTGTCCCTTGGGACGATGCGTGCGGCCGTCCGCCGGTCCAGTGCAGGCGCGCCGACAACCTGTCCGCCGCAACTGCCACGGCACGTTCCGTTTCAACAACGACGGCAATGAAGTTGGCGATACGGATGATCCGCACGCCGGGACCGCAGTGCTTTGCCAGCTCCATTGTATCGGGTCCGGCCAACACGGCATCGGGCCACGGCTGGCGCAATATGCGCGCGTGCATCAAATCTGGCGGCAACATGTCGTGGATGAATGGCCGCGCGCCGCCGAATACTTTCGCCGGTAGATCGACGCGCGGCAGGCTTGCTCCGATCCAGTTGCGTGCGTCAGCGGCCTTCAGCGCTGCGCTCCCCGAGGCGTCTTTGGCGAGGTCAAGCGATGACGCCAGCCGCCAATAGTCAAGGTCTGTCTCCGCGCCATCGCGCCAGATCTTGCCGTCTGATACAGCGAGATCGATCGTATTGCAGTCGAGCAGTTCGGCTGCCGCATGAAGCATCATGGCACGAACTTCTGCGGCAACGAGCCGGATCGACCCGCCGGAGTTTTCGATCGACAGGCTGCCGGCGGTGAAGCCTTCGCTGGGGCTGGTGCCCGTATCGCCCGAAACGAGCTTGATGCGTGCGGGTGCAACGTCCAGTTCGCCGGCAGCGATCTGGACGAGCGCCGTCAGGATACCTTGGCCGAGTTCGACCTTGCCGGTTGCAATCCGCACGTATCCCGGCTCTTCGAACCCAATCCATTGATCGAGCCGCGGATTTTCTCCCAGTCCAAGCGGTAGCGTGTTGCGGATCATTGTCTATGACGCTCCGTTAGCTAGCGCCACCGCTGCCCTTTCGATCGCCCGGATCATTCGATTGTGCGCGCCACAACGGCACAGATGTTTGTCGAGCGCAGCCGCGATGTCGGCGCGCGCTGGGCGTGGATTTCGATCGAGCAAAGCTTTTGCCGATATCAAAATCCCAGATAAGCAATATCCGCATTGCCCGGCTTGCTCGTCGATGAAGGCTTGCTGCAACGGGTGTGGATGTTCGGCTGAGCCAATACCCTCGAGCGTCGTGACCGCCTTATTGCCGATCGCATCGATCGGCAGTGTACACGCGTAGGCAGGCGTACCGTCGACCAATACCATGCAGGCTCCGCAAGCCTCCGCCCCGCAGCCGAACCGCGTTGCCGTCAAACCGAACTCGTTGCGCAAGACGTCCAATACCGATGCATCGGCTTCGGCAGCGGTGTGCCGCAATTCACCGTTGATCGCCAGTGGACGAGATCCGGGCATGCAATCCCCATCGATGCGCGCAAAGACAGTGTATATTTACAATAGTGCGGCAGATGTTTCGACTTGCAGTTCCGCGAGCCTATCATGCAACTTGCGTCTCGGCATGGTTCGCTGCCAAATCTCCGGCAACAAGCAAGAGTCTACAAGGGAAGCACGCAGTGCCAAGTTTTATTCGGGCGCCAAAGGATTTCTGGGCGGGGTTGATCTACATCGGCGCCGGTGCGACCGCATTGTGGGTTGGGCTAGATTACAAAATGGGTACGGCCGGCCGCATGGGGCCCGGTTATTTTCCGAAAGTACTCGGCGGCATCCTGATTCTACTTGGTCTGCTTGCCATTCTGCGCTCGTTGCTGACGAAGGGTGAAGCGATTGGCACGATCATGTGGCGGCCACTTGTACTAATCCTATTCGCATGCGTGTTGTTTGGTCTGCTGCTGCAGCCATTCGGTCTCATCGTTTCCCTACTCACGTTGTGCCTCGTCAGTGCGGCCGCGAGCCGGGAATTCAAGTTCAGCCTCAAGGCGACGGCCGGGCTCGGGC
>JANOOW010000468.1:0-1914 GCA_031421555.1 Hyphomicrobiaceae bacterium
ATCTGGAACGCCGACGGCAGTGTCGCCGAGGCGTGCGGCAATGCCTCGCGCTGCGTCGTCGCGCTGACGGGGGCGGCGACGATCGACACGGCGGGCGGCGTGCTGGCTGGGTCGGTCGAGGGCGATGCAATTGAGGTCGCAATCGGCGAGCCGCGCTTTGGCTGGGACGAGATCCCCCTCGCCTATCCAATGGACACCGCCGCGCTGCCGATGGCGTGGGAGGAGTTGGGACAACCGATGGCGCTCAATGTCGGCAACCCGCACCTCGTGTTCTTCGCCGATGCGGTCGATGAAGACCGATTGCGCGAGATTGGTCCGGCGATTGAGCACGACCCGGCCTTTCCCGAGCGTATCAACGTCAATGTCGCAAGTGTCGGCGCGGACGGCCTTACACTGCGCACTTGGGAGCGCGGCGCGGGCCTGACGCTGGCGTGCGGGACCGGTGCCTGCGCGACTGCGGTCGCGGCGATCGTGCAGAAGAAGGCGACATCGCCGTTGCGCGTCGCGATGAAGGGCGGCGACCTGACCATCGCGTGGTCGCCGGGCGAACCGATCCGCATGCGCGGCGCGGCGACCCATGTTTTCTCGGGCGAGATCGACCTGGAGGCGTTCGGCTGATGGGGGCCGAGACGATTACTCTCGGCTGCCGGCTGAACTTCGCCGAAAGCGAGATGATGAGCGGTTTTGCCGGCGCCGACGCGATCATCGTCAACAGTTGCGCGGTGACGGGCGAAGCGGTGCGCCAGACGCGGCAGGCGATCCGTCGGGCGCGGCGTAATGCGCCGGACAAAAGGATCATCGTCACCGGCTGCGCGGCGCAGCTCGATCCGGCGGGGTTCGCGGCGATGCCCGAGGTCGATCGCGTAGTGGGCAATGCGGACAAATATCACGCCGACGCTTTTTCGAAAAAAAACAGGGTGATAGTGAGTGACGTCATGGCGGCGCCCGCCCCACCCGTTGCCGCCGGCTTCCTTGCCCGGGTGCGCAGCTTTGTCGCGGTGCAGACTGGGTGCGACCATCGCTGCACCTTTTGCTCGATCTGGCAGGCACGGGGGCCGTCGCGGTCGCTGCCATATGAGGCCGTGCGCGACGCCATCGTCCGCGAACTGGAATCGGGCGCACACGAGATCGTCCTCACCGGGGTCGACATCACCAGCTATACGCCTGGCCTCGGCCTGCTGTGCCAGCGCCTGCTCGCCGATATCCCGCAAATGAAGCGCCTGCGCCTCTCCTCGCTCGACAGCATTGAGATTGATGGCGCCTTGCTCGAACTGGTCGCGGGCGAGCCGCGATTGCTGCCGCATTTCCACTTGTCGCTACAGGCGGGCGACGATTTGATCCTCAAACGGATGAAGCGGCGCCACAGCCGCGCCGATGCGGTCGCGATGGTGGCCAAGCTGAAGGCGGCGCGTGCCGACGTAACGATCGGCGCCGACTTGATCGCCGGCTTCCCGACCGAGAGCGAAGCCGCCGCCGCCAACACGCTCGCGCTGCTCGACGATTGCGACATTGTCGCCGCCCACATCTTTCCCTTTTCGCCGCGCCCCGACACCCCCGCTGCGCGCATGCCCCAACTCGAACGCAAGATCGTCAAGGCGCGCGCGGCTCGGCTGCGCGAGGCTGCTGCCGTTCGTCGCACCTCTTGGCTCGGTTCCCAAGTTGGTCAGGTAAAAAATCAGCAGTGCGCGCATGCCGTAGTAGGAGAAGCGCTCCCACATTTCGGCGAAGAAGAGCACGAACAGGCCGCGCGGATGGCCGAGGAAGGTCTTGCCTTCTTCGGGGTTTACTAAATTAGTAGCCAATTGTTCGTTACTCCCCAGTAATTTATGTACTAAATCGGACGGCTGCGACCGACCAAGCCGCAATTATGTACCCTTTTTGTTGCCCCTGAGTCAAATGCAGATGTTTCAAACA
>JANOOW010000469.1:0-4619 GCA_031421555.1 Hyphomicrobiaceae bacterium
GACAGAATGTCTGCGAAAAGCCAAAGGGACGTGGCCTGGATAAGCTTGTTTTCGGTGGCTTTGCTGGCGGTCTCGTCATCTATCGCGTGGGTTCTGCATTCCGGTGTGACCAAGGCAACAGCGCAAGGCGGCCAGCAGATCGCCGCGACGGCGCCGGACCGCCACGACCAGCTTTCGCGGCTTGACCATGGCGAAACGCGGACGAGCCTGGCGCGCATCCACAGGCTCACGATCGAGGACCAAAAGCCGTCGATCATCGAAGGGCGAGCGCCGTCGCGCGCGAACGTCTCGGTGTCGCTGGCCGGTAAGGTGATCGGCGGGGCGACGGCGGCTGCGGATGGCAGTTGGAGCCTAGCCCTCGAGCGCGGCTTGGGTGTTGGCGATCATCGGTTGTCGATCCGCACGGCCTCATCGAACGGTGGGGACGATAACATCGATACCGCCCGGATCTCCGTTCCGCGCGGCCTATCAGGTCCCCTCGTGATCAACTACCAAGGTGTGGAATTGGCGCCACCGCGCACCGTGACCAATGCCGAGGTGCGCGTCGCGCAGGCGCCAGCCCTATCCGGCCCGCCCAAAGCGCGTTTCGATAGCGCCGCTCCGCGTCCGATCGTACTCGCGCAGGCGACTTCTACCCCGGTCCCTGCTCAACTCGCCGCACCGTCCTCTGGCGAATCGGCGCTCGATGCGTTGCAGAATTGGCTGCGCCGCGCCAACGAGACCTACCAGAAGGCAATCGTCAAACGGCTCACCGAGCCATCGACGCTGGACGGGCTAGAGGCCCGGGCCGTTGCGGACGACGCCAAGGAGGCAGCCGGTCCAAAAACCGTCGAGATAGGCGAGCCAAAAGTGGCCCAACCAAAAGTGGCCGAGCCCAAGATCGTTGAGGATGCCGCGCGCAAGCGCGAAGAGTTGCGCGCCGCGCAAGCCAAGCGCGATGAGGATTTGCGGCAGGCCGAGGCCACCAAGAAAGCCGTGGACGACATTGCAGCCAAGGAAGCCGCGACGGCAACGCCTCCAGCTGCCGCTCCGGCAGTCGATGAAGCAGCCCGCAAACAGGCCGACGATAAGCGGATCGCGGATGAAACGATCAAGCGTCAGGCCGATTTGAAGGCTGCCGAAGATAAGCGCGCGGCCGAAGCCGAGAAGGCAGCAGACGACGCTGCCTCGAAGCTCGCTGATACGAAGAGAGCCAGTGACGATGCGGCTGTCCGCAAACAAGCCGGGGACAAGCGGCTCGCCGACGAGGCCGCCAAGCGCCAGGCGGACATGAAAGCTGCCGAGGAAATGCGTGCGGCGGAGGCGAAGAAGGCAGTCGACGATGCCGCCTCCAAATCGGCGGATGCGAAAAAAGCAGCGGACGATGCGGCGGCTCGTAAACAGGCCGACGAGAAACGCCTCGCCGATGAAGCTCAGAAGCGTCTCACTAACGAAGCTCAGAAACGCCTCGCTGACGAAGCTCAGAAGCGTCTCACTGACGAAGCTCAGAAGCGTCAGGCTGACCTAAAAGCCGCGGAAGACAAGCGCGCTATCGAGGCGACCGCTCGCAAACTGGCTGACGACAAACGTGTGTCCGATGTCAAGAAAGCAGCCGACGATGCCGCCTTGAGGTTGGCCGATGCCAAGAAAGCAACCGATGAAGCTGTGGTCCGCAAGCAGGCAGACGATCGCCGCATTGCCGGGGAAACGGCCAAGCGATTGGCAGATGCCGAGCGCGCCGCCGGGGATGCCAAGCGCTCAAGCGATCAAGCCCAAGAAGCCGAGGCTCGCCGCCAAGCTGCGCTGAAAGCTGCCGAAGATACCCGGCGCAGTGCGGAGGCGCTCGCCCAAGCAGCGGATACGGTCGCAAAGCCGGCTAATCCAAACGTCGCGATGGCTGCGCCGAAGACAGCACCGGATCGGGCTAATGTGCCTGAGGCTGTGCCACCGCAAGCATCCCCGCCGGTGGAACCGCAACGCATGTCGCGCTCATCGCGCCGCGCGAGACCCGTGGCCGTTGCCGCAGCGCCCGCGCCCGGCGCTGCAAAGGTGAAACAGGGCTGCGAGCTTGCGGGCAACCGGACCACGCCGCCCGGCTATTACATCGTCAAGGCTGGCGACACGCTGTGGGACATTGCAGACTTGCACTACGACGACGGTACGCGCTTTGCCTTGCTGCACCGTGCCAACCGCAGGATAAATCCTAATAAGATCCGCCCTTGTCAGCGCATCTTCGTGCCAGCCGCCGTCAAACGCGAATAACTCGACCGGACCGGAGCCAGACCGGCGCCTAGGTCGCGCGTTGTGTCGCGTATGGGGAGCCGCGTGCTTGCTCACGCGCGCGCGTGTGGTAATCCACCGCAATGAACGCTGATCCAAGGAACGACTGATGGCCGTCGCCGATTCCGGCAAACACGCCAGCCCACAAGCCGGGGGAGCCTCATCCGCCACGCCAAGAACTGGTGCTGAGCAAAGAAAGCCGGCCGGTCAGATGACCGTGCTGCGCGGTCTTCTGCCTTTCGTGTGGCCGGCCGACCGGCCCGATCTGCGGATGCGCATGGTCTGGGCGTTCGCTCTCCTTGTGCTGGTCAAGCTCGTCACTGTGACGATGCCGATCATCTATAAGACCGCGACCGACTGGTTGATTGCGCACGTTCCAAGCGCGGCAACCCCCAGCGGCACCGCGCTTACGGTCGGCGCGATGCTGATCGTGGCCTACGGCGTGGCGCGCGTGACGATGGCGCTTTTCACACAGGTGCGCGACTACTTGTTCATGCACGTTGCACTCAACGCCGTGCGCCAACTCAACAACCGCACGTTTCAGCATTTGCATCGGCTGTCGCTACGCTTTCACATCGAGAAACGCACCGGCGGGCTCAATCGCGTAATCCAGCGCGGCACGCAAGCGGTCGAACTGATCATTCGCATGGGCGCGCTGAGCGCCGTGCCGACCGCGCTCGAACTGGTGCTGCTGTCAGCACTGCTCTGGTACTATTTCGGCGGAATAATCGTCGTCATCGTCCTGATCATGGTTGCCGCCTACATCTGGTTCTCCGTGGTCGCCAGCGAGTGGCGCATCGGCATTCGCCGCGAGATGAACGACAGCGATACCGACGCCAACACCAAGGCGGTCGACAGCCTGCTCAACTTCGAGACGGTCAAGTACTTTGGAAACGAGGGTCTTGAAGCCAAGCGGTTCGACGGCTCGATGCGCCGCTACGAGCAGGCGTCGTTGAAGTCTTACTGGTCGCTCGGCGCGTTGAATTCCGGCCAAGCTGTGATCTTCACAATCGGCCTCACGCTGGCGATGATCCTGGCTGCGCGCGGCGTCATGCAGGGCACGCACACGATCGGTGACTTCGTGATGATCAACGCGATGCTGATCCAGCTTTATATCCCGCTCAACTTCATGGGCATGATTTATCGCGAGATCAAACAGGGGCTGGTCGATCTGGAGACCATGTTCACGTTGCTCGAACAGCATCCGGAGATCGATGACAAGCCGGGCGCGAAGCCGCTGGCGGTTAACGGCGGCACGATCCGTTTCGATCACGTGTCGTTCGCCTATGATCCGGCGCGTCCGATCCTCAAGGATGTCTCGTTCGAGGTGCCGGCCGGCAAGATGGTTGCGATTGTCGGGCCATCGGGAGCGGGCAAGTCGACGATCAGCCGGATTTTGTTCCGGTTCTACGACATCGCCGGCGGGCGGGTCACGATCGATGGCCAGGACATTTCCGATGTGACGCAGGTGAGCCTGCGCGCTGCAATCGGTGTCGTCCCGCAAGACACGGTGCTGTTCAACGACACGATCCTATACAACATTCGCTATGGCCGGGCGGACGCCACCGACGAGGAAGTCTTCGCCGCAGCCAAACTTGCCCAGATCGACGAGTTCATCCGAACCCTGCCGGAAGGCTACAAGTCGATGGTCGGCGAGCGCGGCTTGAAGCTGTCGGGTGGCGAGAAGCAGCGCGTCGCCATCGCGCGCACGATCCTCAAGGCCCCGCCGATCTTGATGCTCGACGAAGCGACCAGCGCGCTCGACAGCCACACCGAGAAAGAAATCCAGGATGCCCTTGACCGGATCGCCAAGGGCCGCACGACGCTGGTCATCGCGCATCGTCTGTCGACGATCGTGCACGCCGATGACATTCTCGTGCTGGAAAAGGGCGTGCTGGTCGAGCAGGGCACGCACGCCGGGTTGATCGCGAAGAACGGGCTGTATGCCTCGCTCTGGGATCGTCAGCGCCAGGCCGAGCGCGCCCGCGAAGAACTCGCCCGCACTTTGGAAGAGGCCGAGAAAGCTGGCGCACTGCGCCCCGCCGACAAGGTGATGTGAGTAGCGCCGCGTCGCGACGACTTCGCCCGCATCGTCACCCCAGCAGTTGAGTGACCTTTGCAAAGCGTGGATGGTCCCGGATCGGATCGAGGTCGGAATCGTGCTTCACCCACTCCTTTCTTTCGTGGGTTGCGTCCGGGATCAGCTCGAGTAACAGGTCGATCGCTCGTTCGTGTTCGCCCGCCAGTGAATAGAAGCAGGCAACGTTGTATTTTGTCAGGCCGTCGTCCGGATCGATCGCCAGAGCACGTGCGGCCCAATCTTTGGCGCGATCGAACTCGCCGAGCACGGCCAGGCCGAC
>JANOOW010000470.1:0-1630 GCA_031421555.1 Hyphomicrobiaceae bacterium
GGCGCACCGGCTGCGACCGCAGCACGGAACTTAGGTACGCCTCTTTGGCGCAGCTCCTTGAAGCGGTTTCGCCCATGGCGCATCCAACAGAGTGTTTCCGAAGTGATCAGGGTGCGCGCAATTGACCATGTAGTAGGCTGGATATTGGCCAGTGGCTGCATCAACCTCGTTTATGGCGTCCGCCAGCTTCTGCCCGTTGGGCAATGCGCCGTTCGTCTCGACGGTGAAGGAGATTACGGCGGGCAGGCCGACCTTCTTTGCCGCCTTCGCCAGCCCCGCAGCCTCGCCAGCTTGGTTGAAGGTTAGCGCCGACACCATGTCGATCTCTGTAGCTGTCAGCCAGCCGAGTTGTTGCGCGTAGTACTGCTCGGCACTGTCCACGGAGATCACAGCCTCCGGTCTATATGCGTCCCCGCAAGGCCCGATGACGGCGTTGAGGACGATCGGCTTAGCATTGCCTGAGAAGCGCGCACGCAACTCGGCGATGAAGCGAACGCTGTCTTCGTTCGCTGTTTTCAACTCGTCGTCAGTCGCGCCGAGTTTCTCTGCCCAGTGCCGATGCGCCTTCCACGTGACGGTGTCGAGAATGAAGCCAGTGTTTTGCTGATTGGCCAGCGCGAGAAAACCCTCGAAGTAGCTTGACAACGCTGCTCGGCCTTGCGGTATCGGCAGCAAAGTGTGTGCGGCGAACTCGCGGATCTCGATCCCGTGGTTGAAGATGAGATCAGTCTCGACGCCTCCGTCGGCCAAGAAAATGTCACCGGACAACTGGGGGAGCTGGTTGCGGTAGCGGGGCATTGGCAGTCTCCTCAACGAGCACAATTCAATAGTCGGCTAGGGTACTCGGGAGCTGAAGGGAGGAGAAGGCAAAATCGCGCTGAGGTCATGCACCCTATTGGACATCACGCTGAGGCAGTGACGTTCAGGTCGTTGGGAGAGGGAACTCGGCGATCGAGTGACGCCGAGCAAAACCATCAAGTGAACTATGCCATCCAGATTGCCAGGTAGGTAGACGCCAGCACCGTCTGGGCGCTGGCGTCGGGCACACTGACAGCAAACTCGATATCAAGCAGCAGGCCTGATGTTCTGATTCATTTGGAACAAGTTGTTCGGATCGAATTTCTTCTTCACTGCAGCTAACCGGGCGTAGTTCTCGCCGTATGTTGCCTTGAGCCGTCCGTCGCCCTCGTCATCCATCATGAAATTCGGGTAGACGCCGTCGAGGTCGAAGGGGTGGACTGCGTCCCAATAAGCCTTGGTCCACTGCGTCACCGCTCCAGCATTCGCCGCGCTCGGGTCGATGCCGGCGATGACCATCGACCATGTCGCGTCGCGGCAGTTCCAGGCCGTGTCCCCTTTGCCCATGCGATGTACGGCTCCGTCGATCGGATAGAGATGCATGAGCGACAGCTCGCTCGGTGTCTTTGCCGCTTGCGCCAGATGTGCGTCGATCGCCGCGTCCGGAAGCGTCTTCACGAAGTCGCCCCGCCAGTACCATTGCATCCCCTTCGGATAGAGCCCGTCGAACATGCTCTGCACTGCCGGGTACGGCATAGTGCTCATCCAATTGAACCAAGATTCCGGAAGCCCCTTGAGCAAGGGTTCCAATGCGCGTTTGCCGTCAGCCTCC
>JANOOW010000471.1:0-4955 GCA_031421555.1 Hyphomicrobiaceae bacterium
CCTCCGGACTGCTCGTCTCGTTCACGAGCTACGTCACGACCGATATCGCGTCTGCCCCGTTCCTGTGGGTGATCCCGCTCGCCGTATTCCTCGGCACCTTCATCCTCGTGTTCCGCGACAAGCCGATCCTGCCACACGGCATGTTGCTGTGGAGCCAGCCGATCCTGACCGGCTTGACGTTGCTCGGTCTGTCGATCTCCGGCAGCACCGGCTGGATGATCGGCGCGATCGGAGGCTTCGCTGCATTCTTCGTCACGACGATGGTGTGCCACAAGGAACTGTACGATCAGCGCCCGGAGAGCCGCCATCTGACCGCGTTCTACATGTGGATGTCGTTCGGTGGCGTGCTGGGCGGTATTTTCGCGGCTCTCATCGCGCCGCAGATCTTCAACGCGATCTACGAATTCCCGCTGTTGCTGCTAGCCGGACTCGCCGCGCGCGCTGGCATGGTCAAAGCCTGGAACGATCCCACCGAGCGCAACGCCGCGCTCGCGCTGATGGTGGCCGGTGCCGGCTTCGTCTTGGCAACGGCAATCGGGCTGTGGCTCCAGCTCTTGGCCCTCAATACCGTGGCAACGACGGGTGCCCTGATCCTCCTTGGCTGTGCCGCCTACTCGGTGCTGACCCGGCAGCAGCCATTGCGTCAGGCGGCGATGGCGCTCGTGATGTGCACCGTTGTACTCACCTTACCGTCCTCGTTGAACTTCGGCTTCTCGGAGCGTTCCTTTTTTGGCGTCCATCGCGTCATGATGACCGAGGATGGGCATATTCGCATGCTGTTGCATGGCACGACCTTGCATGGCGCTATTCGCGTCAAGGACGCAGAGGGCAAACCAGTCGACGCACCGCTGCCTGCCACCTACTACTACCCCGGTAGCCCGATGGCGCGCGGCGTGGACATCGCCCGCTCGGTCACCGGCAAGCTGGACGGCGGCCTCGTAGTCGGCTCTGTCGGCGTCGGCGCTGGTTCGATGTCGTGCTATGCCCGCGCCAACGAAAATTGGCGCTTCTTCGAGATCGATCCGCTAGTGGTCAAGCTCGCACGCGATCCGAAACTGTTTTCGTACTTCTCGCGCTGCCAGCCGAACGCGCAGTTCGTGATGGGCGATGCCCGTCTAACGCTCGGCCACACGCAACCGGGCAGCTTCGACTATCTGATCATAGATGCGTTTTCATCGGACAGCATTCCGGTGCACTTGCTGACGAAGGAAGCGGTCGAACTCTATCTGTCGCGCTTGTCGCCGAATGGCTTGCTGGCGATGCACATCTCCAACCAGCATATGGATTTGCCATCGGTGGCATCGACGCTTGCCCGTTCGATACCCGGCGTGCACGCGGTCATGGTCGTCGATGCGCAGGAGAAATATGCGCTCGACAGCCTGCTCTCGCACGTCATGTTCTTCGCGAAGTCGCCGGAGGTATTGGCGGCGATCAAGGGCTGGAAGGGCGCGACCCCGGTCGCCGCCGCCAATAGCTCGAACGCTGGCGCGACGCCGTGGACCGACGACTACTCGAACGTGCTTGGCGCTATCATGCGCAAGCGCGGGTTCTGATCGGCTCGATGGGGTGCCGCGCGTTGTTTGTGAGAGGACACCCTCAGCACACCCGCAGCTGTCATCCCCGGGCTTGTCCCGAGGACCCACGGTTCAGCGAGTTTGATCGAACAGATTCGGAAAACGCTGCTCTTTCGACCGCAGTCTCAACGGCGTTTGAAGCCGATGGTTGGGTCCTCGGGACAAGCCCGAGGATGACACCTTTGTTGAGGCGATATCGCAACTTTCAGTTCTAGCCGACAGGTCGTCGCGATGGTCTCCCACAATCGAGTGGGACACCGAGCTCAATACATCTTCGACTTTTCGCTGGCGGCCATGCCCTTGGTCTCCTTGACCATGGCGTTGACGGCGTTGGCCATCACGCGAATGTCGTTCAGCAGAGTGCAGAACTGATAGCCCTCGGCGTAGCGTTTGGCGGCGGTGGCGGCCCCGTCGGTGTGAACGCCGGCGATCTTACCGGCAGCCCGCGTCTTCTTGGCGATCTCGGCGATCGCGGCCAGCACGCCTTTGTCCGACGGATCAAGCGTCGGCGGGTGACCCATCGAGATCGACAGGTCGCCTGGTCCGACGTAGACGCCGTCGAGACCGTTGACCGAGAGGATCTCGTCGAGGTTTTTCACTGCTTCCGTCGTTTCGATCATGGCGATCAGCAGGATTTCGTTGTTGGCATGCTGCGGATAATCGGCGCCGGCGTAATGGGCCGCGCGGAACGGACCGATGCTGCGTGCACCCATCGGCGCATAGCGGCCGGCCTGCACCAGCGCCTCGGCTTCCTTCTTCGTGTTGATCATCGGGCAGATGATGCCGTAGGCGCCGGCGTCGAGCACGCGCATGATGTCGGCCGGATTATTCCATGGCACGCGGGCCATCGGCGTCGCGTCGCTGAGGCAGATCGCCTGCAGCAGCGGCACCACGTCGTTGATGTCGAGCGCGCCGTGCTGCATGTCGAGCGCGACGCTTTCGAAGCCTTGCGCTGCGTAAATCTCTGCCGCAAACGAGCTTGGGATCGACACCCAGCCATTGACGGTGCGCTTGCCCTCGGCGAGCAATTTCTTGAGGTTATTCGGTTTCATAAAAACATCCTCTTAGTTTGGGAAATCGGATCAGTGAATTTCGTCCATCTTGTTGAGCGCGTCGCGCAGCTGCTCGATGTTGAAGCCTTTGCCGCGCGCGACGCCGAGGATCACCGCTTCCTTGCGCGCGAGCAGATCGCAGGCGGCAGGAATTTTGCCGGCAACGGCGTGGGGAATGACGCACGCGCCGTGACGGTCGGCGTGAATGAGGTCGCCCGAGCGCACGGTCATGCCCGATACGCGCACTTGGCTGCCGAAGTCTGCCAGATGGACCCACGCGTGCGACGGCATCACCGAACCGGCCAACGCCTGGAAGTTGGGCGCCCATTGCGGAATGTCGCGAATGCAGCCGTCGGTGACGACGCCTTCGCAGCCAAGGCCGCGATGCACGGCGCTTTGCACTTCGCCCCAGAAGGCACCGAAGCCAACATCGGCGCCGTCGAGATCCTGAATCACCATGACGCTCGGTGCTGGGCCACCGCTTGCCACGTACTCGTAGTACGCGACGCGCTGGGCCTTGCCGGCTTTGCCTTCCATTTCGTTGCTGTGGGTCGACCGTATCGTCGCCGTGCGCGCGTATCCGACCATCGGCGGCAGATCGGGGAACGGGCACACCAGCGGCTTCGTCGTGAAGCCGGTGACGCGGTACTTCGCGTCGATGATCTCGAGCGCGTTGCAGATCGTCGGCGTATCGACGGCGCGGAGTTGTTCAAGCAGAGCAGGAGAGTGCATGGTGAAGCCTCGATGTGTTTTGGTACGGTTTTGTTGTTATTGGCCCGTCGCATCCGGCCGGCTCCGCGGCAGCGGAGTCGGATGCGACAACTAAAAAGCAGATTGAATTCTACTCTCATCCATCCCGACCGATCGCGCCGCGCCGATGATCAGCGCCCACGTGTCGTCCGGCAAGGGAATACCTTTTTCCAGCCGGTCCTTGCGGGTGCGCAATTCGGGCTCGCCAGGCACCAGCACTTCGTCGCCAGCTTTGACCGGTTTCGAACTCTTCACGTAGCCAACGTAGCGGTTGACTTCGGCCGGGAAGAAGCCGGATGCGTCGAGCTTGGCCGGGTCGATATAGAACGACAGCATGCCATTGGCCCATTGTGCGCGCGTTTCGTCGGCAGCGCCGGTGCCGGTCAACGCGCCACCCAGGATCTCGCACATGAACGCCATGCCGGAGCCTTTGTGGTCGCCGAAGGCACGGATGGCGCCGGTGCCGTTCTTGTAGGAGCGCATCTGCTTGGGATCGAACTCGCCGTACAGCGTTCGCGGGTCTCCGTTCACCAGGCCCTCTTGCGTTATCAGCGCATTGTCCGGCAGCTTCTTGCCGCCTTGGCTTGCGACCAGCACCTTGCCTTCGGCCACCAGCGACGTCGCGAAATCGAGGATCAGCGGATCGTTGCCGGGGCGTGGGATGCCGCACGCGTAGGGGGCCGTCGAAAAGCGCCGGTCGACACCGCCGAAGGGGGCGACCAGTAGGCTCGACGCGGCGTTGACGTAGTGGATCGACACCAGGCCTTCGGATGCCGCCATCTCCGCCCACTCGCCAACGCGGCCGACATGACCGGTGTTGCGCAGCGCGATCGCCGACAGGCCCATCGCCTTGCACTTGTCCATGCCCATGCGAACTGCTTGCGGCGCCATCGTCTGGCCGAAGCCGTACTGGCCATCGACAACTGCGAGCACCGGCGTTTCGGTGACGATTTTCAGCGTCTGGTCGGTGACGAATTCGCCGCTGACTTTCTTCTGCACGTACCACGGCACGCGCACGACGCCGTGACTGTCGTGGCCGGCAAGGTTTGCTCCGGCCAAGCTTTCGCCGAGGCGGTCACCCTGCACGCGCGAGCAGCCGGCCTGCACAAAAATATCGGATACGAAGCGGCTGAGCGCGTCAGCGCGGATGGTGATCATTGTCGTCGTCCCCTCGAACATCTTGCTTGTTTTGGCGCATCGTGTCGCAACCGCGCCGTTCTGCCTAGGGCGCGGCTGCAGGGGGGACAAGCGTGAAGTGCAGGGGTAGGCCGCAACTTGAATTGTTCTGCAGGCTACGCTTAAGGTGATCGCCGGAGGATTGCGCGATGGAACAGGTAACGCTCGCCGAGGCCAAGGAACATCTTGATGATCTGATGCAGCGTGCGGCCCAGGGAGAGGACGTTCGCATTGCCGATGCCAAACTGGGCACGGTACGGCTGACGCCGGTGGCAGCAGTGCCGGACGTCACAGCGTCACGCGTTACTGACACCATGCCGCCCTTCGCGCCACTCAAACGAAAACGGCAACTGGGACGCTTGGAGGGCAAAATGCAGGTGCCTGCCCGATTGCTCGAGCCAAT
>JANOOW010000472.1:0-3646 GCA_031421555.1 Hyphomicrobiaceae bacterium
CAATCAAAATCTGAGCCCCGTAGCCAAAATCTAATGCACATGCTCTACGGCCGTCAGAGATTCGTCGTGGCAGGGCCGATAAGTGCAAGCATATCCTGGAGATTTGGTTGGTTAGGTACTTTGATCGGTATCCCATCTAATTTTGCAAGCCGGGACGCGGCTGCCTGCGAGATGCAGAAGTGTTCGATACTCCGGCAGGCTTGACCCAGATTGTGCTGCTGGACAAGCCCCGCATAAACCTCGGCAGTGCGCGGCGATAGCAGAATGACGCCATCGATGCGCTTGTTTCTCATGTTGGCCACGATCGGACTACCGAAGCGGCCGGCCACCTGCGTCGTATAGACGATCGGTCGTGTGACAAAGAAGCCTAGTCGATGCAACTCGTCCACGAGGTTCGCCGAGACCGTGTCGCCCTGCAGGTGGACCAACGGTCCGCCGTTGACATCGGCATTTTCGGAAATCACGGGTACAAGCTCGCTGGCATTCGACGGACCTTCGACAATCGTTGTAAAGCCGAGCTGCCGCGCTGTTGCCGCCGTGCCGGGCCCAACCGCGAACAGCAGCAGTTTCTTGGCCGCATCGATGTGTGGGCCCTCGGCCAGCGCGCGCAATGCGTTGCGGCTGGTGGCGATCAACGCCTGCGCACCGTCCAGATCGACATCTTCGGTATTGGCGGTGGATATCGACAGCAATGGCTCGGTCGTCACCTCGTGGCCGAGCGCCACCAATTGTGACTTGAACACCACCGAATCCTGTTCGGGGCGCGTTACCAACAAGCGCATCAGATCGTCCCATCGAAGAGTTTGGCAGCGCCACGCGCTAGCAGATCGGCACCGGCCCGTTCGCCGATGATGAGCGCGGACGATGCCGGCCCCTCATGTATGCAATTGAGACTTTGTTGGCCATCCGGCGAGAGCACTTGCCCCCGCAGCGTGATGACGTTGCCCGAAAGCGTCGCCAGCCCTGCGATCGGCGTGCGGCAAGACCCATCCAAAACTTTTAGAAACGCCCGCTCCGCTGCGACGCAAAGCCGCGAAGCCTCATGGTCGAGCTTGGCCAGCAGCTGCATGAACGGTTCGCCGGCGTGCGCGACGATACCGATCGCACCTTGCGCAACGGCCGGCAGCATCTCGGCGGTTTCGATGCGCGAGGCGATGCGGTCGCTCAAGCCAAGCCTGTCGAGCCCCGCGCAGGCGAGCAAAGTTGCGTCCGCCAGACCATCGCCAAGCTTCTGCAACCGCGTTTGTACGTTGCCACGAAAACCAATGACTTTCAGATCTGGCCGCAGCGCGCCGATTTGCGCCTGCCGCCGCAACGAGGATGTGCCGATGGTCGCGCCATGCGGCAGTGCGGCGAGCGCCGGGTACCGCAGGCTGACGAAAGCATCGCGCACATCATGCCGTGGCAGAACGGCAGCGATCGCAAAACCTTCGGGCAATACCGTCGCCATGTCCTTCATCGAATGCACGGCGATATCGATCTGACGGGCGGTCAGTGCCTCGTCGATCTCCTTGGTGAACAAGCCCTTGCCACCCACTTCCGACAGCGGGCGGTCCTGAATCAGGTCGCCGGATGTCTTGATCACTGCGATCTCGAATTGGTCCTCGGCCAGGCCGTGAGCAGCCATCAAGCCGCGCCGGGTCTCGTGCGCCTGCCAAAGGGCAAGCGGTGAGCCGCGCGTGCCGATGCGGATCTTTGTCACCGGCCGTGACTGGTTTGCTTGCACGTCGTGTTCCTCGGGTGGTAGCGCTCAAGCAGCAAGTGATCTGGCGCCTTTTAATGCCCAACCACCGGGTAAAAGGCAACGGCAAGGAAAGACGACGCGGTGACCTCGAGAGCCAAACAAGCTGGCGCGCGCTTCGTGCTGGGGATCGAAACCAGCTGCGACGAGACAGCGGCGGCGATCGTTGAACGCGAGGGCGATGGCCGGGGCCATATTCTGTCGAATATCGTGCGTTCTCAGTGGGAGCAGCATCGGCCGTTCGGCGGCGTCGTCCCGGAAATCGCCGCCCGCGCGCACGTCGAATGTCTCGATGTCATTATCGCCGAGGCACTCAGCGCTGCCAATATCCGGTTGAGCGATATCGACGCAATCGCTGCAACGGCAGGTCCGGGCCTGATCGGCGGCTTGATCGTCGGCCTGACCACAGCGAAGGTGCTGGCGATGGCGGCCGGCAAACCGCTGATCGCGGTCAATCATCTGGAAGCGCACGCCCTGACCGTCGGCCTAACCGAGGGATTGGCGCCTCCTTATCTGCTGCTTCTCGTCTCAGGCGGGCACACGCAAATCCTGCACGTGCGTGGCGTCGGTGCTTACGAGCGGGTGGCGACGACGATCGACGATGCGCTCGGCGAAGCGTTCGACAAGACGGCCAAGCTGTTGGGGCTCGGCCAGCCCGGCGGTCCCTATGTCGAGCGCGCAGCCCAGGGGGGAGATGCGGCGCGCTTTGCATTTCCCCGCCCGATGACTGGCCGCGCCGAGCCACACTTTTCATTCGCCGGATTGAAGACCGCGGTGAGACGGCAAGCGCAGCAACTATCGCCGTTGAGCGAGGTCGACATCGCCGATCTGTGCGCCAGCTTCGAAGCGGCCGTAACAGATAGTGTGGCAGACCGTTGCCGTCACGCAATTCGATGGGCCGAGGCAAAGTTCGGTTTGGGCGCGCCTCGCCGATTGGTGATCGCCGGTGGCGTTGCCGCGAACAATCGTCTCCGCGCCGGGCTCGAAGACGTCGCCGCCGAACACGGCTGGAGCGTCCACGTGCCACCGGTTTCGCTTTGTGGCGACAACGGTGCCATGATCGCCTGGGCCGGAGCAGAGCGGCTCGCGCTGGGGCTCACCGATACACTCGACTTTGCACCACGATCGCGCTGGCCGCTCGACGCCGATGCAATTCCCGCCTTAGGACACGGACGTCACGGGGCGAAGGCCTAGTGTGATGATTTCGAAGTCCGTTTCATTCTCGCGGCCCGCTCAACGGCGGACTTCGAAATCTGAATCACACTAGGATTAATGCTTTGCTAGTGTCCTTATCGCTCGCGAAGTTCGTGCGGTGCCAGTTGTAGTATGCGACGAACTTCGCGATCGGGACACTAGGGGACCGTCACATGCATGCACCATCCGTTGGCGTTATTGGTGCGGGAGCCTGGGGTACTGCGCTCGCGCAGGTCGCAGCCAAATCGCAGCAGGCGGCGGGGGGCAGCGTTCAGCTTTGGTGCCGTGATCCAGCGGCGGCGGCCGAGATCAATCGCTCGCGCAAAAATAACGCGCGGCTGCCGGGCGTGACGCTCGCCCCTAACCTGACGGCAACGTCTGAGCCGTCGGCGCTGGCGGCTTGCGGCATCGTCTTGATCGCGACGCCGGCCCAGACGGTGCGTCAGGTTTTGAAGCAGTTCAGTTCGGTTTTGAAGCCGAACGCGCGCGTCGTCATCACCGCCAAGGGTCTCGAACGCGGTACCGATGCGTTGATGACCAGTATCCTCGCTGACGAGTGCCCAAGCTGTGAACCGCTCGTCTTGTCAGGCCCGAGCTTCGCCGACGATGTCGTTCGCGGGTTGCCGACAGCGGTCACTCTGGCGGCCCGTTCGCTGGAGATTGCGCATCCTGTTGCGGCAGCACTCAGCATTCCAACCTTCCGGCTGTATG
>JANOOW010000473.1:0-6613 GCA_031421555.1 Hyphomicrobiaceae bacterium
CCGTCGGTAAGGGAAGCATATGAACAACGTTCTACTATGGATCGGCGGTATACTGGTCGCGGTCCTGTGTGCGCTTTTTGCTGCGCCGCATTTTGTCGACTGGACGCGCTATCGCGGCATCTTCGAAGAAGAAGCATCGCGCATATTAGGCCGCGAGGTGCGGGTATCCGGCGCGGTAAACCTGCGACTGCTGCCGACGCCATTCGTCCGGTTCGAGAAGTTGCGGCTGGCAGATGCGGCGGGACAGACCGGCGAGCCCTTCTTCCGTGCCGACGACTTCACGCTATGGCTCGCTCCGGCGCCGTTGCTGCGCGGCGCAATCGAAGCAAGCGAGGTGGAACTCCGAAAGCCGGTCCTCAAGCTGCGGTTGAACGCTGAGGGTGGTGGCAACTGGCAAACGCTGTCGATCGCCCGCGGGCAGCTGCCGTTCATTCCGAGCGACGTCGCGTTGCAATCCGTCTTGATTACAGATGGCGTCATATCGGTCGATGGTGCCGACGGTCACGAACTGGCGCGCGTCGGCGCGATCAAAGGCGAGCTGGCCGTCAGCGCGCTAGAAGGTCCGTTTCGTTTCAAGGGTACGTACGACTGGGGGGGCACCCAGCACGAGCTCAAGACCTCGACGACGGTGTTCGACGCAGATGGCGGACTGAAGTTCAAGGCGCAGTTGGCGGTTCCGTCGACGGCGAATTCCTACACGTTCGACGGGCGGCTCTCGGATCTCTCTGCCCGCGTGAAAGTCGATGGCCAGCTGACAGGGCAACTCGGGTTCGTGCCGGGCCAGCTCGAACCGGCGGTCGCAGCGAAGAACGGTGCCAACCCGGCAGCTGACCCGGCGCGAATTCCTGTCGAGCTTCGGGCCGCTGTTGCCGCGAACGCGGCGAGCGCCAACCTAACCGATCTTAGTTTGTCGTTCGAGCAAGACAGCAAGCCTCAAGTGATTTCCGGTTCGGCTCAAATCGGCTGGCGCGATGGTTTAGAAGTCAAATCGGACTGGACCGCGCGTTGGCTCGACCTCGATCAAATGCTCGGGCGCACAGCCGCGACGAAACCGCTCGAAACGTTCCGGCATCTTACCACGTCGCTTGCCAAGGCGGTGCCTGCGGGCGGACGTGGCGTTGCCACGTTCGCCGTCGATCAGATGACGCTGGGCGGTGACGCTGTGAGCGATGCGTCTCTGCGGGTCGAACGCAAAAACGACACGCTCCGCTTGTCACACTTGCGCGCTGGCTTGCCAGGTGGCGCGCGGACCCAGATCAGCGGCAATTTTCCCAGTGCCGCGGTTGCCGACACATTCGATGGCGAACTCGATGTGCGGGGCAGCAATCTCAACCGGTTGTTGGCATGGGCGGGCCTGGGGCCGGCAATGCCGGAAGGGCGCAGCGACGGCGTATTCACACTGCGCGCGAAACTCGGGTTCGGACCAAAGGCGCTGGAGTTCAAGGACGCATCCGCAAGCATCGGTGCGGCGATGCTCGCCGGTGGTCTCTCCTATCGATGGTCCGAGCGGCCCCGCCTCGATATCGTCCTGCAAGGCGATGATATCGACCTTTCGCTGGTATCGCCCCACGCTCTGGATCTAGCCGCGGTTGCGCGTGATATCGTAGGTTTGCCGGTACCAGCTGAAAACAGTCAGCGCTTCACGTTCGACCCGCAATTGCAGGACGCGACGTTACGTATTCGCGCCGGCCGGTTGCGCGATGCAGAGCGCGATCTGCAGGATGTCGACGTCGATGCGGCGTTGATCGGAGGGCGGCTAACGCTGCGTCGTCTGCATCTGTCGAGTGGCGCCGCCCTGGATCTCGATGCCGACGGCGATATCGCTGGACTGGGTACACGCGCGCTCGGTGCTCTGCGGGGCACGATCGCCGCGGCCGACGAGCCTGCGCTCGCCCAGCTGTTGGAACTGTTTGGTGTGCGCAGCGATGACATGTTGTTCAACCGGCTGAAGGCCATGACGCCTGCCCGCCTCGCATGGACGGCGAAGTTTGGCGAAGCCCGCGGGGATGGGCCGGGCCGGGCTGAATTCTGGCTCGATGGTTCGGCGCTCGGGCGACGGCTTGCCGGTTCGGTAAAGCTTGATGGGGGGTTATTGGAGTGGCGGCAGCACCCGTTGCAAATGAACCTTGCGATCGACCGGCCGGATTGGGCGAGGCTACGCCGGCTGTTGCCGTCTGACGGACTCGCACCTGCCGTTCCATCCAACCCGCGGTCAGCTGCTGTGGCCGGGGTCGGGAGCGCACGCGGTAAGTTCCTGCTCAGTGCCTCCGGACAACCTGATCAGGGCCTCAGCACATACATGAAGCTCGAAGACGACTCCTTCGATGCAGGCATATCCGGGCGCGTGACGCTCGATGCTAGCGCGATCGCAACCGCTGAAGGCGAGATGCAATTGCGCACCCCGGATGCGTCTCAAGCGTTCGTCGCTCTGGGCTTGAGCGCAAGCGGTATACCGGCGATCGCGGTCGAAGGCGCAGCCGATATTTCGTTCAAAGACCAGAAGTTGAAGATCGCACCCTCTGCGCTCGATGTGGCCGGCTCGATCGTTGGCGGCGAGGTGTTCGTCAGCCAGCGTAACGACCGCTCCCGCATCGAAGGCCGCTTGACAGCATCGATCGCGAATATACCTCGCATGCTGGACTTGCTCAACAGCACGAAGAATGCCGCGGCGCGCAATCCCGGTGAGACTGTCTGGCAGGCGGATGCATTCGACTTTTCCCTGCTGGATCGGGTGGAGGGACGCGTTCGACTTGAAGCAGCGCAGCTCGAACTGACCAGCGAATTGGGGCTACTACGGGCGGCCATCGTGGCCGAGTTCGGCCCTGGCAGGATAGACCTTGAAACGCTTGAAGGCGATGTCCTGGGCGGCAAGTTGTCTTCGCGTTGGCTGCTCGAGAAGGCGGCGTCGGGCGCAAACCTGACGGGTCATCTCGCCGTCGATCAGGCTCGCCTGGATTTCCTGACCTCTGGCCGCCCGGCTGCCGCCGAATCCGCTAGTGGTTTGGCTTCGCTGAAGGCGACCGTCGCTGGGCGCGGTTCCTCCGTGCGCAACCTTGTCGCTGCACTGACCGGCAAAGGTGAGATCGACATCGCTCGAAACGAGGCTGGTGTGCCTGCGCCCGGCCTGGCACGGCGCATCGCCGATGAAGTCTTGAGTTCCAAACTCACGGCGACCTTGGATGCAGTCGAAGGGTACGTGCTTGCAAGCTTGAAGGCACCGCAGCGCGCCGGGCTCGGCACGCGAAAGATCGGCTTCGATATCGGCGATGGCGCATTGAAAGTCAGCGCGTTCAGTTTGGCGAACGACGATGGTGTTGCCACCAACAAGACGACGATCGATCTGTCGAGTTTCAAGATCGATAGCGAATGGAGGCTCGTCGAGCGCTCAGGCCAGCCGGCGCGCGCTCCCGGGCAAGGAGCGGCGCGCAGCTTCGGCGCGTTGCCACCGGTAACGATCGTGTTCGCCGGGCCTGTCTCGCAGCTCGGCAGGTTGACCCCCGTGGTTTCGATCGAGGCGCTGGTTCGCGAACTTGGCGTGCGCCGCATGGAACGGGACGTCGACGAACTCGAGCGCCTGCGTCGTCTCGACGAGGAGCGCTCGAAAGCAGAAGCCGAGCGGCTCAAGGCGATGACAATCGTCAGCACCCCCGTCATCGTTATTCCACCGATACCGGTTCCGCTGGCACCGGCTGTTGGCGACGCGACGCCGGGTAACGCCGGTGCGCCAGCGACGGATGCCGCACGGGAGACCGTGCCTGCGGTCGCCGCACCGGCGCCTGCGGGTGAGCAGAAGCGGCGGTCGTCCAGCGGCGTCGTATCCGAACAGCGTCAAGTGCCGACCTCGCAAAGCGTCAAGAAATCCTGGATGAAGGACATCTTCCGCAGTCAGATCTCGGGCGGCAATTGAGTCCGGCGCTGCGCATCGGCGAGTAGCCACACGCGCAGCGCGCTCGATAGCCCAGCACGCCCCCGCGCGCTGTCGACACGCTGGACGAGGCCCGCCAGCGTCAAACCCTCGCGCGATGCGGCTTCGCGCAAGGCGGCCCAGAATGCGCTTTCGAGGCTGACGGATGTCTTGTGCCCGGCGATCGTGAACGAGCGTTTTACCGGCCGCGCGGTCTCGCTCGCCGCGAACGGGGTGGCCTCATTCGCCATGTTCGTCCGTGCGATCACGCTTGGCTTGGTCTAGCCGCCGGTCGTCAAGACCGGCGTTGGCTTTCACGTTCAGTTTCTCTGACTTGGTGCGCCCGAACTTGACGCGGTTCTCCGCAGCTTCGTCCTGCCGCTTCTCGCGCAGGCGCTGTTTGCGAACGGATCGCAGATTGACGATGCCGGCTGTCATCCCGTTCCTCTTACTGTCCGTCTCTCAAACGCCATCGAAAACCTCGCGCGCAATGCGAAATGTCGATGCATACGCGTGCACGCTATCGGTGATCGGATCGGCATAACCGCCGCCGATAGCAATCGACACAGGGATACCGCGCCTGCGGCAAAACTGGAACACCATACGGTCGCGCTCCTCCAAGCCGTCGAAGGTCAGCGACAGGCGGCCCAGCTTGTCGGATGCCAACGGATCGACGCCCGAAAGATACAAGATGAGCTCGGGGCGGAAATCGGCCACGCGTTCGAGTGCCCCAGCGAGCGCGCGAATGTAGTCCGCATCACCGGTTCCATCCACCAGCCCGACATCGAGCGTCGAAGGCACTTTGCGGAACGGGAAGTTCTTTTCGCCGTGAATGCTCAGCACGAACATCGCGGCGTTGCCGGAGAGGATCGCAGCATTGCCGTCGCCTTGGTGGACATCCAAATCGACGATCGCGATCCGGGAAACATCACCCTCGGCACATATCGTCAGGGCCGCCACCGCGAGATCGTTGAACACGCAGTAGCCCGACCCGAAATCGCGATGCGCGTGATGCGTGCCACCAGCTAGCTGTCCGGAAAGTCCGTTTTGTAACGCCGATCGCGCCGCTGCGAGCGATCCGCCCGTCGTCGCCAACGAGCGTGCAACCAGCGTCTCACTCCACGGCAGACCGATGCGGCGCTGAATGCCGGCCGATAATGTGCCATCGAGCACGGCGCTGACATAATCCGCATCATGCGCAAAGGCGAGTTCCGCCAAAGTCGCCGCTGGCGAAGGTGTCAGCAGCGCATTTCCAAGTGTGCCTTCGCGCCTCATCAACTCGCGCAGCATCGCATACTTGCCAGCCGGAAAACGATGGCCAGGCGGGAGTGGCAGATCCGGTGTGTCGGGATAAAAGAACTGCATCGGCAGACATTAATCCTGCAATACCTTTGGCATCGCCGCCAGATGGAAGCCGTCGTAAGCCGGCGCCACTGAACCGGTAGCGCGCGACTCCAGGATCATCGACGGCCGCACATTCGGCGTGCCCCCGTCAATCCGCAGCGTGGTGCCGGTGATAAAGCTCGCGGCGTCGGACAGCAGGAACACGATTGCCGCAGATACTTCGCTCTCGGTGCCGAAACGTCCAAGCGGCACATGTTCGCCGCGCGACCGGATGTGATCCCGGCGTTCCGGCGGATAGGTGTCCATGCCTGACGAAGCGATGATGCCCGGTGCCACCGCATTCACTCGCACGTTGGCAGGTGCCCATTCGAGTGCGGCGGTCTCCGTCAGATTGACCATGCCTGCACGCGCGGCGCCGGAGTGCGCCATGCCGGGCAT
The DNA here is from genome assembly GCA_031421555.1 of Hyphomicrobiaceae bacterium. Taxonomy (GTDB): domain Bacteria; phylum Pseudomonadota; class Alphaproteobacteria; order Rhizobiales; family Hyphomicrobiaceae; genus JAKFWF01. The sequence continues at coordinate 5,687 of JANOOW010000473.1, forward strand.
GCCGTTCCACATGTCGGCCACCATGTTGACGATTGCGCCGCCCCCGGCCGCCATCCATTGCGTGTAACATTCCCGCGCCATCAGGAAGCCGCCGAGCAAATTCGTGCGCACGACGGCATCGAAGCCCTTCGCCGATATCTTCTCGATCGGGCTGGCATATTGCCCACCCGCATTGTTGACGAGAAAGTTCACGTGACCGAAATGCGCGATGATCTTTTTTATCTCATCGGCGACGCTTGATTCGTCGCGAATATCGAAGCTCCAGGATGCTGCGTCACCGCCGGCTTCGCGCAGTTCTGCTTCGACTTTAGCGAGCTTACCGGCGTCGCGCCCGACGAGTGCGATGCGGCAGCCCAGGCTCGCCAGTTCGTGGGCCGTGCAGCGGCCGATGCCGCTACCGCCGCCGGTCACGATGGCAACCCGGTCTTTGAACAAGCCCGGCCGGAATACACTGCGATAGCTTGATGCCTGGGAGACGCCGTTACCGTTCATCCTATGACTCAGCTCCAGATGCGGCTGGTGTCGCCGGTATATTCCATCGCGCAGAATGTGCCGCCTTGATAAAAATCGGCGACCTTGCCGGCTGGTGTCTTGGCTTGTTCGGCCATCGCATGTTCACGATGATCTTCGGCACGGCCGACCGGGCGGTAACCGAGTTCATAGGCGCGCGCATTGTTCCACCACGCACGCTCGTTGAGCGAGGCACCGTACAAAACCTCATAATGGATGCCGGGATGCTCCAAACCGATCCGGCACAGCTGAACCATATCGTCCGGGTGCAGCCAGATCGATAAGCGGCGCTGATCGAGCGGCTGGTCGCCGAAGTTGCCGATCCGCAATGAGGTGTTCTTCATGCCGTACTTGTCGGCGTAGAGGCTTGCGAGTGCTTCACCGAACACCTTCGATACGCCGTAGCGGCCATCCGGC
>JANOOW010000474.1:0-6771 GCA_031421555.1 Hyphomicrobiaceae bacterium
CTTATGGCGTCGACACATGTCGTATGATATGTCGACAAAAATTCAAAACATCGACATATACGGTCGATCATGTCGACAGCATCGACATATCGGCGATCATTTGTCGATGAAACGAGAAAACGTCGACATATGCGCCCTGGCCCTCCCATGAACGACCCATCTCGCCCTTACAACGAACTCCCATTGTTGCCGCCGGCAATCGACGTGGAGAGCAAGGCCGTACTGAAGCGTTGTGTCGGAGCTCGCGCCGCACTGGCAGGCCTGCAGAAGGCCGGACAGCTAATTCCTGATCAAAGCGTTCTCATCCACGTGATCACCATGCTCGAAGCGAAAAGCAGTTCGGAAATCGAGAACATCGTTACGACTAACGACGATCTGTTTCGGCAAGCGAGTTTAGACGAGGACACCGCCGATCCGGCCACAAAGGAAGCCCTGCGCTACCGTACGGCGCTTTTCGAAGGTTACCAAGCACTGTCGGAACGTCCGATCACCACCCGCTCGATCGTAGATATCTGCCGCACCCTTAAGGCTGTTGCGCTCGATATTCGTGCGACTCCCGGCACTACGCTGCGGAATTCCCACACGAATGAGACGATCTATACACCGCCGGAAGGCGCAGACCGGCTGCGTTCACTGCTTGCCAACTGGGAGCGCTTCCTCAACGAGCCGAGCGACTTAGATCCCGTCGTCAAAATGGCGATCCTGCACTACCAGTTCGAAGCGATCCATCCGTTCACCGATGGGAATGGCCGCACTGGCCGCGTGCTCAACATCCTGTGCCTGGTGCAGGATAAGCTGCTTGATTTGCCGACTCTTTACCTAAGTCGCCATATCATGCGCACGCGGGGCGACTACTACCGGTTGCTAGCCGGCGTAACGGCAACAGGCGCGTGGGAGCCCTGGATCCTTTACATGCTCGAAGCTGTCGAGGTCACGGCGATCTGGACCCTCGATAAGATTATTGCGATCCGCAAGTTGATGGAACAGGCCACGGATTTAATGCGGGCGAAGGCACCAAAGATTTATTCACGCGAGTTGGTCGAGTTGGTGTTCAGCCAGCCATATTGCCGGATCGCAGACGTAACAAAGAAAAACATCGCCAAGCGGCAGGCCGCCTCCACCTATCTCAAGACGCTCGTGGCGATCGGCTTGCTCGTGGAGGAAAAAGTTGGGCGAGATAAGGTTTTCATTCACAAAGTCTATCTCGACCTGCTGTCGAACGACACGCACACGTTCGCGCCCTACGCCAGGAGCATGGAATGACTTTAGGTCCGCTCGAAACCATCCAAGCCCGCATCACTGCCGCCGAAGCGGCAGCCAAACGGGTTGCTGGCTCGGCGCAACTTGTCGCCGTGTCGAAGACGTACTTCGCACCGGATATCGAGCCTATCCTCGACGCCGGTCACCGGATGTTCGGCGAAAACCGGGTGCAGGAAGCGATGCAGAAGTGGCCGGATCTCAAGTCCCGTTACGATGGCGTCGAACTGCATTTGATCGGGCCGCTGCAGTCGAACAAGGCGAAGGAGGCGGTCGCCCTGTTCGATTGCATCCACACGATCGACCGGCCGAAGATCGCGCAGGCCGTTGCTGCCGAGTGCGCCAAGCAGGGGCGAAAGTTGCAGCTGTTCGTCCAGGTCAACACTGGAGAAGAGCCGCAGAAAGCCGGCATCGCGCCGCGCGAGACCGCGGCTTTCGTCGCGATGTGCCGGAATGAGTTGATGCTGGAGATCGCCGGCCTGATGTGCATCCCCCCGGTGGAAGAGGATGCTGCCGTGCACTTCGCCTTCCTCGCCAAGCAGGCGAAAGAGCTTGGATTATCCGGCCTCAGCATGGGTATGAGCGCCGACTTCGAAACCGCCATTGCCTTCGGCGCGACGCACGTGCGCGTCGGCAGCGCTATTTTCGGTGCGCGCGGGTGAGCCGGCGTACTTGTCCTCAGCTTTATACTCCCGTGTAGCCCGGAGCCTGCCCCCTCGATGCTAACCTCGGTCGAGTGATTCGCTCTTGAGGAGACGCCTTCATGGCTGCAGCAGGCAATGCCGGGACGATCGAGGCCGACAACGCCGCGGCGGATGCTGCGCGCGAAGCCCGCGAAGAAGTCATCAAGAGAACGTCGAAGCCCCCGGCTCCCGCGAAGGCGAAGCCGCTCGCCGCCAAATCCGAGCGCTGGGACGAGTTTCAGGTCGACGTCTGGATCACCAACTTAAATTCGATCGAGTTCGGTTTCTGGAAGAAGGACCGCAACAAGGCTAAGTCGCGCCAGTTCACATCCGACATGGATATTTTCGCCGAGGTTACCGAAGGCGGCGAGCGGACCGGTCTCCTCGGTTACCGTGAGGAGCTGTGGACCAAAGCTACCGGCATGGATAAACGCCTGGTGTTCAAGCTGTTCGGCGAAAAGCTGAACTGGCACGCGACCATGGATCTGATGCTCGGTCGCTCGTTGCAATTGACGCTTGGTGCGCACGGGATGCCGGTGATGGCGTTCTCGATCAACACCAACGATCATACTCAAATGGTCTACGTCGAGCGCTCGGCTCACAAGCTCCCCTTCATGCCGGAGGAGTTCTCGTTTTTCCTGTTGGAGGATGGGCAACTCGACTTTTACACGCTGCGGCGCGACATTATCGCGCTCGGCCAGGACTACACATTGCGCGACCAGACCGGCCGCATCGTCGGCATGCTCGACGGTCTAGTTCTCTCGTTGGGCGGAAAGTGGCGCGGGCGGGTGCTTCGCGATCACAAGGATAAGCGCCTGCTGATGGTGCTGAAGTTGTTCTGTGGCATGCTGCCGTTCAACAACGGCTGCCGCCGGCATGTGAGTTCGCTGTACAGAGCCGTGCACTCAGGCCGGCTGGTCCCGAAGCTCGAGCGCCAGGAAGCCGATCTGTATATGAACCCGCGCCGGACGCGTTAGCTCTTCCAATGGCGCCGCTGTCTCCGCTAATCTCCCCGCACAGTGGGATGGACGGAGAGCAGCGTCATGAACTTCTTGAAAAAGCTGGACGAGGTTGCGACAATTCATCAAGCCGAGCCGGCCGAGGTTGGTCTATCGGCCGACCGGCTGAAGCGCATTCCTGAAGCCATGTCGCGGGAGATCGCGGCCAACCGTATTCCTGGTGGCGTGCTGGCGATCGCGCGCCGCGGCCGCATTGCATATCATGAGGCGTTCGGCATGCGGGATCCAGCAGCCGATGCGCCGATGCCGAAGGATGCGGTGTTTTCCATCGCATCGATGACGAAAGCGATGGTTTCGGTTGCAGCCCTTCAGCTGCTCGAAGAAGGCCGTCTAGGCCTCGCCGATCCGGTGTCGGGTTATCTGCCGGAGCTGGCGAACCTGGTGGTGGCTGACCCATCTGGCGGTTCGACGCTCGTCACAAAACCAGCATCGCGGAACCCGACCATTCAGGACTTGCTGCGGCACACTTCCGGCATGACCTATCGCGATCGCGGCCAAACGCCGGCGCATAAGCTATATCCGGGCAGTTCGATCTACGCGTCGATCAAGTACACGAAGGCGGAGTACCTGGCGGCGATGGCAAAGGCACCGCTGTTGCACGAACCCGGAACAGTTTGGGAATATGGCTTCTCGACCGATGTCCTGGGATTGGTGATCGAGGCGGTGACCGGCAAACCATTGAATGCCGTGCTTTCGGAGAGAATCTGGACGCCGCTCGGAATGGCCGATACCGGGTTCGAACTGACGGCCGGGACCGCGAAGCGATATGCCCGCGCACTGCCCAACGACGTGCTGACCGGGCAGCCGGCTGTGATCCATCATGCAACCAGCGACCGGATGAAATGGGATAGCGGCGGGGGCGGAGCCGTTTCCACCGCGCTGGATTACCTCAAGTTTGCAGAAGCACTGCGGCGTGGCGGGCGGCTTTCAGCGGAGCCCATTCTGGGCCGCAAGACGGTGGAGCTAATGACGTCGGACCATCTTGGTCCGGACGCCGGTAATCGCATTGCCGACAGCATGGATCCCTCGTCCGCTGGTTATGGCTTCGGTTTGGGTGTCGCTGTGCGGCGGGAAGCTGGCATCTCGGCGCTCTCGGGGTCGAAGGGCGATTACTACTGGTCGGGCGTCTATGGCACATACTTCTGGGTTGACCCGCTGGAGCAGCTTGTCTGCGTTTGGATGGCAGCGACGCCCGGTCTCGTGCGCCTTCGCTACCGGCCGATGATCCGTGCACTGGTTTATCAGGCAATTGTCGATTAGCAGGGCTTTTCGGCCGGGTTCGGCAGGTCTTCCCTAGCCGAATACTTACCTTCGGTTAACTAATGGCAGTTACGATTGGAAAGTACGCAGTGTGCCTGGATTGATCCGCCGCGATGGAAATGAACTTCGAGCGTGAAGGAGGTGTCGAGACGATCGCGTTGTCACGCCAGCCGAGCCTCGTCGCAACCGTCGTTATCGCCATCGGCGTGCTGCTTGTACTGCAAGTCTTGATCGTGCTGCTGAGCCAGAACGTGTCGCTAGTGCTGTTGGGCTTATTATCGATCACTGCCGTGTCTGCTGGTTGGCTTGCGGTTTTGGCCCTCGACGCGATCATGCCAATCACTGTCACCATGGACAAAGATGGTCTGACGATCGCCCGAATGCTTGGCGACGAGACCCACGCGTGGGCAGACCTCATTGCCGTCAAAGTCGTACCCTCCTCCGGTCTGTTGTCTGATGATCCGTGCGCTGAAACGTCCGGGCGCCTTGGCGTTGGGTTGTTCCTGAAGTCGCGCAAATTGCCTCGGCAGCATGAGCTCGACGCCGACGTCATCGTGTTCGGGGCTCCCGACACCGACGTCGACAAGCTGATCACGGTCGTCAATCATATCGGCGAGTTCAAGAAGACGATCGGCTCTGGCCTGGCCGACCCGTCGCGCCGCATCCGTAAGGCTGCGCCGATCGCTGCTCCCTCGAGCTTCCGCCGTCCACGCTCGGTTGCCTGAGCGCCCCGCAACGTGATCTAGACAAGCGGTTGCGGCTCGCCTACAGCCGTCGCGCGCCCGCGATCATTCCCGTAGCGCTATCTGAAGTCTCATAGCGAGGAGTGCTGGCAATGGCCGAAGAAGCGGTAATCGCCCAGAAGGGCCCTTATCAAGTTGATGTGAAGGAGGGCTCGGCGTATTTCTGGTGCACGTGTGGACGATCGGTGAAGCAGCCATTCTGCGATGGATCGCATAAAGGTTCGTTATTCGCTCCACTTCGGTTCGTGGCGGAAACAACCGGGACCATCAATTTGTGCGGTTGCAAGAGCACGGACGACAAGCCATTTTGCGACGGCGCACACAACATGTTGTAATGGCGATTCGATAGAGAATTTCACTTACGGAGTAGTATTCGTGGCTGATCAGTTGCTCGATACCAAGGGCTTGAACTGCCCTTTGCCAATTCTCAAAGCAAAAAAGGCGATGGCGGCACTGACCGCTGGCGGCACGCTTGAAGTGCTTGCGACGGATCCGGGCTCGGTACCTGATTTCAAGGCCTTCTGCGAAGCCGGTGGTCATACCCTCGTCGAGCAGACCGAGACTAGCGGTGTGTACCGTTTCCTGATCAAGCGCGCGGCGTAAGGAGCACACATGAGCATTAAACCGAACACGCCGATGGGCTACCGGATGCTGGGCCGGTCCGGCATTCGCGTTTCCGAGATTTGCCTCGGCACCATGATGTTCGGCGGTCCGACCGCGGAAACGGAGGCCAAGCGCATCGTCGATCATGCCTACGACCATGGCGTCAATTTCATCGATACTGCCGACGCCTATACCGAAGGCCGGTCCGAAGCCGTCGTCGGGCGCGCGATCAAGGCCAACCGGCAAAACTGGATCTTGGCCACCAAGCTCGCCAATCCTGTGAAAGACGATACCGGCCGTGTCATCGGAGGCGGGCTTTCGCGCCGCTGGATCATGCGGGCGATCGATATCAGTCTTGCCCGGCTCGGCACCGATCACATCGATCTTTACTACACTCATAAGGTCGACCCCAACGTGCAGTGGGACGATGTCGTGTCGTCGATGGGCGATCTACTGCGGGCCGGCAAGATCGGTGCGTGGGGCATCTCGAACGTGCGCGCCTGGCATATTCCCGAGATCGTTCATCAATGCCGGAATCAAGGTGTACCGCAGCCGGTGGCGATGCAGCCTCATTACAACCTGCTGAACCGTCAGCCGGAGGTCGAGCTGTTGCCGGCAGCGCGTCATTACGGCATCGGCGTCGCCGCCTACAGCCCGATTGCGCGCGGCATCCTGACGGCGAAGTATGTCCCCGGCAGCAACGCCGATCCGGAAACACGCGCCGGCCGTGCCGACAAGCGCATGATGGAAACCGAATGGCGGCCGGAGAGCATGAAGATCGCCCAGGAACTTAGCCAGCATGTCTCGGCGCGCGGTGGATCGCTGATCCATTTTGCGGTGCAGTGGGTGCTGAATAATCGCGCGCTGTCGTCGGTAATCGCCGGACCGCGCACCTTCGAGCAATGGACCGGCTATACCGGCTACAGGAACTACGAGTGGACCGCTGAAGACGAGGCACTCGTCGACAAGCTGGTCACCACGGGTCACCCCTCGACGCCTGGCTACAATGATCCGCAATACCCGATCGAGGGTCGCTTCGCAGGTACAGCCTGATGCACATCGAGTCCGCCGGGATGCAACGATGACGTCCACAGCTACAGGATCTAAACGTTTCGCGGGACGCGTCGCGCTCGTCACTGGCGCATCGCGCGGCATCGGCCGGGCCGTGACGCTGGCGCTGGCCGACGCTGGCGCTCACGTGAATAT
>JANOOW010000475.1:0-1604 GCA_031421555.1 Hyphomicrobiaceae bacterium
TGCAAAGCTTGCCGGACTACATTCGCAACGGTCGCGGTGCGGTCGATGCGCCTGCGGCCCTTCGAGCCATGCGCGATGCGCTGGATCGATTCAAGCGCTGCGCGCTGCGGCAGTACGAACGAACTGAAGATTTCGATCGCAACTTCTTCGGCTGCGCTTTGCCCACACGCCCGATCGATCGTCGCATTCGTGCGGTGCTCGACCGCATCAAGCAAGACCCGAACAGCCACACTTCGGCAGAGGCTTGCGCGGTGGCGTCGCACCTGTCGGTGTCGCGCTTCCTGCATCTGTTCAAGGCGGAAGTTGGGTCGCCGTTTCGGAGTTTCCGAACCTGGCAACGGGCGCGCAGCGTTCTCTACTACGTGACGCAAAGCGCGAACTTGGCCAACATCGCACTCGATGTCGGCTACCCGGACTCGACGCATTTCAGCCACTCGATCCGGCAGGTCTACGGGCTCACGCCCAAGTCGATTTTTGCCGGCTGTCGCAAGCTCGCGCTGTACGGCAGCGGTGCTGCAGCAAGGCCGCGCTACGGGTTCGCTTGAACTGGCTTACGTGGCAGTAGCAGGCGTGCTCTGCTGCGCTTGCAGCGCAGCCGCGGTGTTGACGGCTTCTGCATCGACGTCGGCTCGATTCTTCGACGAAACATGGGTGTGTACGCCGTTGTAGTTCTGAGCCTGTGCGCCGGTGAGGGCGAGCAACCACCACTGCGGCGCTTGAAGTTTTACGCCGCGCGCAAGCGCGCGCTACATCAGGGCCGGCGACGCTGACTCGTGCTCGGCGCAGGCAGCTGCATTGGACTGGTCGCGAGCAGATCTTGGTAGAGCGCGTTGGTGGCGTTGAGCATGGTGCCGAGCGGATGGGCGCGACAGTAACTTTCGATCGACTGCGCCATCGACTCCGGTGGCGGAAGCGCTGCACTCGTCATGATGAAGTCGAGGCGCGCCATGTTGGCGCCTGAGAGATAGCCCTGTACCCAGTAGATCCACGGATCTTCCTTGCGCGTCGCGCGCGCTTGCAGGTACTCGTTGCAGCCCTTCACCGCGAAGCCCTGCACGTTCATTTGCGGCTGTGCTTGGGGCTGCGGTTGGCGCGGCGTTTGTTGCGCGTGAGCGCTGTGCGTTGTGACGGCGAGCATTGCCGTCAGCAGGACGGTCGACACCGCGAATGCGGCCTTCGTCTTCGGCATGCGTATCCTTGCAGTTCGATCTCAGTATTCAGTCCGGCGTTCTTGATGCGAAGGTCATCGAGCGGCCGCACGGCTCACCAGCGAAGCTCCTCCGGCGCGCCTCGCATGGACTCCGTCAGATCGGCAGGTACTGCCGAGTTCATGGGATGGTCGCTGAATACGCGCGACAGGGGCGCCACGACGACGCCGGCGGTTTGGTGCAGCGCATCGAGATCGAGGGCCCGCAGCACCAGGTACTCGCGTCGACGCGATTCGTCGTGTGGCGCAGATGGGATGCCGCCCGCAGACGGGTGACACATCAACACATCGCCGCTGCGGCACTGCTCGATCCAATCCGCAAATGCAGTCTGGTACTCCACATCGCTGCCAGGAAACGTGTAAACGCCGAGCAAGGAACGACTCATCGGAATGGCGT
>JANOOW010000476.1:0-7585 GCA_031421555.1 Hyphomicrobiaceae bacterium
GGCTTGTATCGGGCGATGGGGCTCGAAGTGCGCGACGACAAGAGCCCACAGTTCACCGATCATTGCTTCACCGGCGACTATCCGACCGATCTGACGGACCAGAATGGTGGTTCGCCGGTGCGCCAGCTCTCGCTCCTGGCCGAGGTCGTATGAAGAGCGATCGGCGGGAAACCACCGCCCCGATTTGACGCCGGGGCGGTAGTTCAGCCGCTACGCTCGACGCACAAGCCGTGCGATGAAGAGTAGAATGACCGCCCCGATCGTAGCGCTGATGATCGCTCCGACAATCCCGGCACCTAGATTGAGGCCGAGCCGGGGGAACAAGAAACCGGCGATAACGGCACCGAGAATGCCGACAGCGATATCACCCACGAGTCCGAAGCCGTAACCCTTCATGATTACCCCGGCGAGCCAGCCGGCGACTGCTCCAATGATCAACCAAACCAAGATGCTTTCTGGTGTTGCCATCATGTTTTCCACTCCTCAGGCCGCATGCGAATCACTGTTCGCGGCTATAGGATGCCGCAGATATAAAAATCCGCAAGCTTCGGATTACCATGCAAGGTTAAGTTACGCCGTCCAGGACTCACGGGAGTAGCGGAACGTTGATCAACTGGGCGTGGCCCCATTTGAGCATGTAGAACCAAAAAGCGCTGCCGATCGCGATAGCGGCAAGGTCGCCAGCGAGGGTCCCTTTCGCCGTCCCGAGCGGCCCCTGCGCGCCGCGCTTCTTGACCGACAGATAGTCGAAGATCGCCCAAGCCAGAAAAACGCCGAACAACAGCATGGCCGCGGCCCGGCCATTCGCCAATAGGTGGCCGGCCGACCAGATCATGATCGCGATCAGCATCGGGTGGCCAACAGCTGTGCGGATCCGCGATGGCACGTAAGCCGCAGCCAACAGGACCGAAGCCGGCAGCATCAGTGTCCAGAGCAAATGACGGCTCCACGAGGGCGGGGCCCAAAGCTGCGGGTTCTTGGCGGGCATAAACTGGATTTTGCCATACCCGTAAACGATCAGCGCAAGCCCGACCACGGACAGCACACTGAAGCCGATCTGGTAGGCCGCATTGCCGAAACGCGCTTGCAAACCACTACGCAAGTCAGGTTGGGCGGGCACGATGTGCACCCCGATGAAGATCAGCAATCCGACGGCCAGCAACAGCATTGATTATCTCCTGCATTGACGGTTGCTTGAACGATGACCGCGTTATGCCATCATCTTGCCGCAAGCCAACGTGTAGTTTGCAACGATCGTCGATTGCGCGGGGCGGCAAAATTGACGATAGTTCATTGTGCCGTACCTGTATCGGGGCAGGAAAGGCGTATTCTAGCGGTTTGGTTCTAGCGTCCGCAATCGCATCCAGATGGCAAACGGCCTCTGCAATGCGCTGCACGATCGCCCAGGCGGTCAACGTGGTCCTGACAGACTAGCAGTGAGCCTTGGGTGTAGCCGCAGTTGCGGAGTAGAGTGTATTGGGGGCGTCATGGCACAGGTAAATGCAGCCCACAGTTTGGCGGCGACGCTGGCTGCGGCTCAGCGGCGCGAACAAGGCCAGGGTCACGTTTTTGTCGACCGATTGGCGACCGCGTTGGCGGTCCCTTCAAACGATCATTCATATTTCGACGATGCGGGCGATGAAGACCTGGATCTGCCGATGCTCGTGCAGGGCAACCGCCCCGGTGCGCTCGTCCCAGCCACTACCGGGCCATCGCTGCGTGGCCGGGAAGGCCGGGCGGCTCTCGTCGGCTTCGGGTTGGGTTTAGCCCTTCTGGTGCCGATCGGCCTGGTAATGAACAACCGGCTCAACGATCAGGCGCCTTCAACCGATACTATCGCTGCCGTGACCAGTCAAAGTTTCGTACCCCTTGCCGCGACCGACGATACCGGCATCAAAACGACGCGGCGGGCCACCAAGGTCGAAAGCGGTATCCAGCTGTCGCCAGTAACGTCTGCTTCGGCTGCGCTCAGCACCAACGAGCCCGAACCCAAGGTCACCGAAATCCAGATCCCGGCCGGCCTCGAGGAAGCCAAGCAATTCATCGCCACCGGCGACATCGCAGCCGCCCGCCGGACCTTGCAACCGGGTGCCGTCGATGGCCACGCGCCACACCTGATGGCACTTGCCGAGACGTTCGATCCCAACATGCTTGCCGCCTGGAGTGCACGCGGCACAGCGCCTGACGTTGCCCGTGCCCGCGCACTTTATCAGAGCGCACTCGGCAAGGGTGAGAGCAAAGCGCGCCAACGCCTCGAGGCGTTGGATTAATTCCTTTTGCTGTGCATGAGCACGGCGCTGGCACAGGCAATTGCCCGTCTACGGTCTATCGTTCGAGCGATGATTCTGGATCGTTCAGACCGGGGGCCTTACAGCCGTCATGCGACTTGCAAGCTACAACGTCGAGAACCTGTTCTCGCGCGCCCGTGCCCTCAACCTCGATTCTTGGGCCGAGGGGCGGAAAATCCTCGAGATGTACGCAGAGCTCAACAAACTCTTCGAGGAAGCCGCCTACACGGATGAGATGAAAGCGCGGATGCTGGCCATCCTCAAGGCGCTAGGCATCGATAAGAAAAACGACAGCAAGTATGTGGTGCTGCGTGAATCCCGCGGACAGTTCGTCTCGTACACGATGCTGGGTGGCACCAAGATCAAGGCCAACGGCCGAAACGACTGGGTCGGCTGGCTCGAACTCAAGACCGAGCTGATCAACGAGGTTGCCACCCGCAATTCGGCGCAGGTGGTGCGCGACGTGAAGGCGGACGTTATCGGCCTCGTCGAAGTCGAAGATCGCAACGCGCTCATGCAGTTCTCCAACGTCCTCTTGCCGGCAGTCGGCGCGACGCCGTTCGATCAGGTCATGTTGATCGACGGCAACGACGATCGCGGCATCGACGTCGGACTGATGGCGCGCAATGGTTTCCAAATCGGCTGGATGCGAAGCCACGTCGACGACAGGGATGATCGCAACGGGCGGATTTTCAGTCGTGATTGTCCGGAGTTCTCGATCTGGGCGCCATCGGGCGCAGTCGTCTGGGTGCTGGTCAATCACTTCAAGAGCAAGGGCTATGGCACCCAGGACGCGTCGAACGCCCGGCGCTGGCGTCAGGCGGAGGAAGTGCGGCGGATCTACGAGCGTCTCAAAAGCGAGAACGCGACCTACGTTGCGGTGATCGGCGATCTCAACGATACGCCCGATAGCGAGCCGATGGCGCCACTGGTCAAGTCGTGCGATCTGAAAGACATCTCGGAGCACCCCTCGTTCATCCGCGACAACCACCCCGGCACGTATCAGAACGGCACCGCCCGGGACAAACTCGACTATATTTTGTTGTCGCCAGCGCTCTACGCGCGGATGCAGCAAGGGGGCACCTGGCGGCGCGGCGTGTGGGGCAAGAACAAGACCCCGCTGTGGGAGGTCTACCCCGAGATGACCACGAGTTACCACGCCGCCTCCGACCACGCCGCGCTGTGGTGCGATCTGGACGTGTGACGTACCGAACCCCGTGCGCTGAAAACGTAACCTCCTTGTAATTCCTACGTTGGAAGCGTACTATAAATGTGGGCGCCCACAGAAGTATCATTCGAGATCGTGGCTGATGCCACTGATGATCCGGTGGTAACGGCCAGCATATTCACGCCAGTAGGCGAAATTCTGGTTATGGCCGAAGTCGCCGAAGATGGTCGTACGCTGCTTCTTCGGGGCCTGCATATGCACTCGGATCGACCCAATATGCTTGGGCCGTCAAACCTCCGAATGTTGGCGCAGTTCGTGATGGAAAGGATGGATTACGATGTCATCGAGATTGAAGGCGCGGTTCGCACAACTGGGGCCGGTCCGGGCCGTCGGCCGCGTCCGCTCCGGTTTGCCCGTCGATCTGGCCCTGCGGCCGGCTCTTGATCCAGCTCGCGTAAAGACCGTGGAAGCAACGCGCGCGCTGGCCAAGCGCGGGCTGACACTGTTGCGCGCGAAGCGCACCATCGAAGCAATGGTTATAACAGGTGAGACGGTGGTGCATTTGCCAACTGTCGATTCCATTGCCATTCTTGCGGGTGAGTTGAAGACCGCTGGCATATTAGCCGCCCGGGTCGGAGCTTCCGCGGTCGATGTGAAATCCCTCCGGTTGGCTCTTGGTCTAACCCAAGAACAATTCGCCTTACGGTTCGGGCTCGATGTGGATGCCGTACAGAACTGGGAGCAGGGCCGGTGTCAACCAGACCGGGCAAGTGCGGCTTATCTCCGAGCGATTGCGGCAAACCCGGCGCAGGTTGCACGCGCGCAGGAAGAGGCTCTTTGAACTTTTGACTGTGAGCTACTGCGAGAGACGGCATGGCTGCCGTGTTGCGATCCGGATGTCTGAAAATCGCGCATCTGGTAGGGTCAGATCCGGATAAGCCCGAGGATCCCGAAATGAGCAGCGACCCAACCGAACAGAAAATACATCGCGGCCTGAAAGACATATACTTCGAGCGCTCAGACTGTACGCGCATCGATGGCAAGGCAGGCGAACTCAGCTATCGCGGCTACTCGATCCACGATTTGGCCGGGCACTCGACATTTGAAGAAACGGCATATCTGCTGTTGCATGGTGCACTTCCCACCGCTCATGAACTGGGCGGCTTCGAGGCGGCGTTGAAGGGTGCGCGGCATCTGCCCCCGCCGATCCTGGATATCATATCGGCCGTAAAGGCGGCGCACCCCATGGACGTGCTTCGTACGGCCGTCTCGGCTTTGGCGGCGTTCGATCCAGCCGTTGCCGATAACAGCCGTGAAGCCACACTCGCGAAGGGCGTCCGGCTGACGGCTCAGGTGCCGATGATCGTCGCAGCACATGCACGGATACGCAAAGGCGAGAAGCCACTCGAGGCCGATCCGGCGCTGGGTCACGCCGCCAACTTCCTTTGGATGATCAAAGGCCAGAAGCCCTCGGCCGATGCAGCAAAACTGCTCGATACCGATTTCGTGCTGCATGCCGAGCACGGCTCGAACGCGTCATCCTTCGCCGCTCGCGTGGTCATCGGCACCGACGCCAACTTGCACGCAGCGATGACGGCTGCGATCGCGACGCTGTCAGGCCCGGCGCATGGCGGTGCTGCCGAAGACGTGATGCAGATGGCGACCGAAATCGGCAGCCCGGAAAACGTCAAGGAGTTCGTCAAGCGCAAGCGGGCGGCCAAGGAAGCGATCACCGGTTTCGGCCATCGTGTCTATCGCACCGAGGATCCGCGCGCCCGCCACATGCGCGAAGGCGTGAAAAAATTGTCCGCCGAGATGGGCGAGCCGAAGTGGTACGCAATATTGCAAGGCGTCGTCGAGGAGATGAAGCCGTATGCACGGCACGGCGTGAACGTGAATGTCGATTTCTATTCGGGCGTGATCTATTACCTGCACGGCATACCAAAGGAGTTGTTCGTGCCGATTTTTGCCATCGGCCGCATGCCCGGCTGGATCGTGCAAGTGCTGGAACAGCAGGCCAACAATATTCTGATCCGCCCGTTGACACTCTACTCCGGCCCCGAAATGCGCCCTTATGTGCCGATCGCCCAACGCGGTTGAGCCTAAGAACGAATGATGGCCCCGAGGGGGGCCACCAAGCGTCAGCCGTGAGTCGCTATGATTACTTCATCGGCGCGTAGGCTGACTGGACGCAGCAATCGCTGGCGCCGAAGTGATAGCGCAGACCAATCTTGAACTCGTGAGCGGCGAGATCATCGACGACGACGCGTGGATTGATGTTGCCAGTGTTGTCGTGGCGCTGCGAGGAAATCTTGCCCATGTCGATGTAGCGGTAGCCGACGTCGACGATGGCGCGATCCGAGATCTGGTAGCCGATGCCGGCCATCAGCGACCAAGCAAGCGAAAGGTCGTTATCGCCAGCGATGCGGTTTGGGAGCGTTGTCGTACCCGTGAAGTAGGTTTCGGATAGCTGGTTGTAGGCGACGCCAACACCGGCACCAACGTATGGCGTAACATTGCCGAACTTGCCGAGGTCCTTGTAGATGTTGGCCATCAAGGTGTAGGTTTTCACCGAGTTATGCAGGGGATCGACAACGGTCGGGTCTACTATTACGCCAGTGCCGGATGCGCTGTGATCATTCGTGATCGTGTAGTCGCCGGGCGCGCCGTCGATCTTGCGGTCGCCACGGTATCCGAGCATCAACTCGCCGCGGATGCCGTATGAGCCAGAGCCGCAACCGAAGCCGGCTTCGCCGAGCCATGAATTTTCCATAGACGTGTCATTAACGCTACTGCCGGTCTGGGTGTAGCTTGACGTATAACTTGTATCGGTAGCATCCCACGTGTTGACGGTGTTGCCGACCGGGAACTTGATGTCGGGGTTGCGCGACCAGGAATAACCTACGTCGGCGCGGAAGTAGCAGTTGCCGACGGCGCCACCGGTGGGTGCGTGGGCGTAGCCTTCATCTTTCATCGAGCCGCCGCGATAGCCGCCGAGATCAGCAGCGGAAGCCGACGAAACAAAAGCTGCGACAGCGACAAATGCTGCCGAGGCGAGACTGGACTTCAAGTGGGTCGTCATGTGTGTCATCCTCGTGATACAGGCACTTGCGTTAGATGCCTTACTGACTTCATGTTGCCTTTGGACAATGCACGCAGCCCGGTTAATCCAGGGTTAAACGCCGTCACGAATTCGTACGTGTGCGTTAAAAATATGTTCTTGGGAGAGACCGCCTCTTGTTCACTGCAGATACGATCGCGGGGGCCGTCGGGCGCACACCGCTCATCCGCTTGAAGAGCGCTTCGAACGCGACCGGGTGCGAGATCTTGGGCAAGGCCGAGTTCATGAACCCCGGCCAGTCGGTGAAGGACCGGGCCGCATTATTCATCATCCGGGCTGCGGAGCGCTCAGGCGCCTTGCAACCAGGCGGTACGATCGTCGAGGGCACGGCTGGCAATACGGGCATCGGCCTTACCGTGATCGGCGCGGCGCTCGGCTATAAATGCGTGATCGTCATTCCGCAGACGCAGGCGCAGGAAAAGAAGGACGCGCTCCGGTTGCTCGGCGCCACCCTCGTCGAGGTGCCAGCCGTCCCCTATAAGAACCCGAACAACTACATCAAATATGCGGGACGTCTGGCCGGGGCGCTCAACGCCCGCGAGCCCAACGGGGCGATCTTCGCCAACCAGTTCGATAACGTCGCCAACCGCCAAGCGCACATCGAGACCACAGGCCCGGAAGTCTTCGAACAAACCGGCGGCAAGATCGATGGCTTTTGTTGTGCCGTCGGATCGGGCGGGACGCTCGCGGGCGTGTCGATGGCCCTGAAGGCGCGCCGCAGCAGCATCGCGATCGCCCTTGCCGACGTACATGGCGCGGCGCTGCACAGTTACTACACCACGGGTGAGCTGAAGTCGGAGGGCTCTTCGATCACCGAAGGCATCGGGCAAGGCCGCATCACCGCTAATCTTGAAGGCGCGGTGGTGGACAAGTCGTATCGCATCGAGGATGCCGAAGCTGTCGCTATCGTTTACGCGATGATGCTGGAGGAAGGGCTGAGCCTGGGCGCATCGTCCGGCGTCAACATCGCGGGCGCGATGCGACTGGCCAAGGAGATGGGGCCGGGCC
>JANOOW010000477.1:0-9615 GCA_031421555.1 Hyphomicrobiaceae bacterium
GTCGCCAAGCTCGTCTCGACCTACGAAGCCGCCATCAAGACTGCCGCGCTGGTGGTGCAGTGAAGCCGATGACATTGATCGGGCATTCAAGCGTTCGCACGACCCCCCACCCTGGCCCTCCCCCTCAAGGGGGGAGGGTAAGAAAGAGGTGGCGAAGTGCTCGTCGACATCCGCAGCATGCAATCGAAATTGGGAGCGGACTAACCGGCACGCTGCTTCATCGGATTGATGCACTCACCTCTCTCCCCACGCGTTCCCGGCCAAGCGCGGCCACGGTGCGGGAGGAGAGTTCAGACGGCATTTCCGCGCGCGAGCCGGGATCCATACCTTTCGCGGTGAAGACCGGTGGCCGCCACGAGCAGATAAAGATCCCGGACAAGCCCGCCCGCATTACCGATGCCCCTCGCACCATCTGTGCGGGCTTTCCGGGAACGCGTGTGTGGGAGTTGGTTTCTAGTGCCACCCCTCACCCTGGCCCTCACCGTCAGGGGGGGAGGGTAAGAAAGTGGTGGGCGGGGCAGATCTTCGGTCAGATGCTGTCACGCCATCCGGCAAAGACAACTTTCGCCTCACTCTTGCCGTCCAAGAAGCTCCCTCTTCCATCTCCCTTCCCTCCCCCCTCGAGGGGGAGGGCCGGGGTGGGGGGGATGGTGCAGAGTCAGCCCACGCAGTTCACCCGCTCACCGGTGTCATCATTGGGCTTGTCCCGACCCAAGGTTCGGTTGTCGGAATTGCCGGCACTGGCGCGAGCTGTTGCGGCGAACGCCGGCCACGCTGATCGAAATCACTGCACAATGGGTCCCCGCGCCAAGCGCGAGGATGACATCTTTGTTGTTGCACCACTCTTGCAACCCGCCAAGCTCCCTCGTCCATCCTCCCTCCCTCCCCCCTCGAGGGGGAGGGCCGGGGTGGGGGGGATGGCGCAGGACCGGTCCGTGCGATTCACTTCCCCACTGCTCACTTTTCTACCGGCTCTCGCCATCGAGGCACTCACACCATGACACTCCAATCGTTATACCCGATGTGGCCGGAGTTGATCGTTGCGGCGAGTGCGATGATCTTGCTGATGGCCGGCGTGTTCCGGCCGCAGACCGATGCTTATGGCGAGCGCATCGGCTGGGTGGCGATCCTGGCGCTGGTAGTCGCCGGCATCGTTTTAGTGAAGCAGCCGGATGGCGTCACGACACTGTTCGACAACGCGTTCGTCATCGACGGCTTCGGCCGCTTCATGAAGTTGCTGGTGCTGGCCGGCTCGGCGATCGCGCTGGTTTTGTCGTTCGACGATTTTCGCGACCACAACAACATGAAGTTCGAGTATCCCGTGCTCGTTCTGCTGGCGACCGTCGGCATGATGATGATGGTCTCGGCCGGCGACATGATCTCGCTGTATCTCGGCCTCGAGCTGCAAAGCCTCGCGCTCTACGTCGTGGCGGCGTTCCGGCGCGACGATGTGAAATCGAGCGAAGCTGGCCTCAAGTATTTCGTCCTGGGGTCGCTGTCGTCCGGAATGCTGTTGTACGGCGCGTCACTGGTCTACGGCTTCACCGGATCGACCAACTTCGCGGTGATCGCATCTGTCGCAAAGTCCGGTATCGCTGCCGGCAACATCGGTTTGATCTTCGGTCTCGTGTTCCTGATGGTCGGCTTGGCGTTCAAGGTCGCGGCCGTGCCGTTCCATATGTGGACACCCGATGTGTACGAGGGTGCGCCGACACCGGTCGCAGCGTTCTTCTCCGGTGCACCGAAGATCGCCGCCATGGCTCTGCTGTGCCGCGTGTCGCTCGGCGCCTTTCCGGACTTTGCCAAGCAGTGGCAGCAGATCATCGTGTTCCTGGCGCTCGCATCGATGCTGCTCGGCGCCTTCGCCGCCATCGGCCAGTCGAACATCAAGCGGCTGATGGGCTACTCCGCGATCGCCAATGTCGGCTACGCGCTGATCGGCTTGGCGGCGCACTCGACCGAGGGCACCCAAGGCGTCCTCGTGTATATGGCCATCTACCTGTTCATGACGCTCGGCACTTTCGCGTGTATCATCGCCATGCGGCGGCAGGGTGGTAGCGTCGAGACCATAAGCGATCTCGCAGGGCTGTCGAAGCACAACTTGCCGATGGCGTTCGCACTCGCGATGCTGATGTTCTCGCTGGCTGGGATTCCCCCGCTCGCCGGTTTCTGGGCGAAGTGGTACGTGTTCCTGGCAGCGGTCAACGCCAACTTGTGGTTCCTGGCCGTCGTCGGCGTGCTCGCGAGCGTGGTCGGCGCCTACTACTATCTCCGCATCGTCAAGATCATGTTTTTCGACGAAGCCGCGCTGCCGTTTCTGCCGGTACGGCCAAAGGTGATGGCGGTGATGGCGGTGTCCAGCCTGTTTGTGCTATTGTTCTCGATTCCCTTCATCGGTGGCCCGATCGTCGACGCGGCGACGGCCGCCGCTAGGACCTTCCGGTATTGATGACGTCGAACGACCTAAATTCTAAGCCACGTGTCCTACATCTGGGTGAGGTCGACTCGACCAACGCCGAAGCTCTGCGTCTTGCCGCGAAAGGCGAGCGCGGTCCCTTGTGGATCCTCACAGATCGCCAGACGGCGGGGCGCGGCCGTTCGGGCCGGCCGTGGACATCGGCTGAGGGTAATCTCGCGGCATCGTACGTGTTCGAACCAGGTTGCCGGCCGGAAGAACTGCATCAACTGGCACTGCTGACCGGCGTCGCCGTCCACGCTGCGGTCAATCGGGCGGCTGGGCAACCGATATCGAGCCTGCGCCTCAAATGGCCGAACGATCTTCTCGCCGGAGCCGCAAAAGCCGGTGGCATCCTGGTCGAGACGACAACCCGGGACGGCCGGAGCATTGCCGTGATCGGCATCGGGCTGAATATCGCCTCAGCACCTGACATCGGTGGCCGCAGCGTGACGGCGCTGGATGCCCATTCGCCCGGGCTAAGTCGTGCGCTGATGTTTGCCACGCTCCAAGCAGAAATCTGCAATTGGCTCGCAATTTGGCGGGCAGGGGCCGGTTTTCATGATATTCGGTCGGCATGGATTGAGCGCGCCGGGCAGATCGGCGAGCGCTTGACGGTCAACGGCGGCTTCGGGCCGATCGAAGGACATTACATTGGCATCGATGAAGACGGTGCCCTGCTACTGCGCAACTCGGATGGTCTGGTGCGCAGATTGACATACGGGGACGTGAGCCTCGCGACGTGACAGGGCAAAGTCCCTGAAAGGAATATGATATGATTGATGAACGCGCCAACGGCGCGAGCGATATTGCGCGTGTTCGAGGAGAACTGGTTTTCGCGGCACTGGGCGGCTTGGGCGAGATCGGCATGAACGCCTATCTCTATGGCATCGGCGAGGCGCGTCAACGCAGCTGGCTGATGGTCGATCTCGGGTTGACCTTTCCCGGCGACGGCGAGCCCGGCGTCGATGTCGTGTTGCCAAACGTCAAGTTCATGGCGGAAAATCGCAAGCAATTGGCGGGCCTGGTGCTCACCCATGCGCACGAAGATCATATCGGTGCGGTGATCGACATGTGGCCGCGGCTTGGCTGTCCAATCTATGCCACGCCATTCACGGCCGGCATGTTGCGCTCCAAATCGACGGAGTACGGAGGCCGCGTCAAGCTACCCATCAACATCATCCCGTTGGGCACGAAGTTCGAAGTCGGACCCTTTAAGCTCGAGTTCGTCAACCTTTCGCACTCCATTCCCGAGTCGTCAGGACTGGTCCTGCGGACCGCGTACGGCAACGCTTTCCATACCGGCGACTGGAAACTCGACCAGGATCCGCTGGTCGGCGAGCCAAGCGACAACGCGCGGTTGGAAGCGCTCGGCGAAGAGGGCATCACCGCGATGGTGTGCGACTCGACGAACGCCATGCGCGAGGGGCGTTCTCCGTCCGAGGTCGAGGTTGCAGCTTCGCTGACGCGCATCATCAAGAACGCGAAGCGGCGGGTGGCCGTTACGTCGTTCGCCTCCAACGTCGCGCGTATCCGCGCAGTGGCGGACGCAGCGGAAGCCACCGGCCGCAAGCTGGTGGTGGTTGGCCGCTCGTTGCATCGGATCATCCAGGTCGCGATCGATACCGGCTATTTGCCGGAAGATTTCACCTATCTCGATCAAAACCAGTACGCGTTTCTCGACGCCGCCCAGACGCTGTGTATCTGTACCGGCAGCCAGGGCGAGCCACGCGCGGCCATGGCCCGCATCGCCGAGGAGCAACATCCGCAGGTGGCGCTGACGAAGGGCGATACCGTGATCTTTTCCTCCCGCACCATTCCCGGCAACGAGAAGCCGGTTTCGCGGGTTCAGAACCTGCTCGCCGCGCAAGGCTGCAACATCATTACCGACAGCGATGCGCTGGTGCATGTGACCGGCCATCCGCGGCGCGAAGAACTGAAGCAGATGTATGCCTGGATCAAGCCGAAGGTTGCGATCCCGATGCACGGCGAGGCGCGTCACATGATGGAACATGCCAAGCTCGCGCGCGAGTGCGGTGTGCGCGATACGCAAGTGTTGAAAAGCGGGCAACTGGTTCGCTTGGCACCAGGACCATCCGCGATCATCGGCGACATTCCGGTCGGCCGGCTTTATCGCGACGGTAAGCTTATCGTTGATGGTGTCGAAGGCCCGGTGCGCGAGCGCCGCAAGCTCTCGTACGTCGGCATCGTAATGGTGGCGCTGGTGCTCGGCAAAAGGGGCGAACTACTCGGCGAACCCGACTGCGCGCTGGACGGCGTGCCGTTCGAAACGGCTGAAGGCGGCAGCATGGAAGATGTCGTGCTCGATGCGGTCGACGGCACGATCGAGAGCATTCCCTCAGCACGCCGCAAGGATGTCGAACTCGTGCGTGATGCTGTTCGCCGCGCGGTGCGCGCCGCCGTCGATCAGGAGTGGGGCAAGCGGCCAATCGTGAAAGTGCTGATCACGAAGCTCACGTAAAAAGTAGACGCAATGTAGGATGTGATCTCATGACTGCGAAAATCTCACTCGACCATTGCGTCATCCACGTCGCCGAATGGGCACGCTCGAATGCGTTCTACTGCGACGTGCTCGGTGCGGAGCTGATCCCGGTCGCAAAGGGCTTTGCCTACCGGTTCGGTCCGCTGCAGCTCAACTGTCATGGCCCGGATCACATGGGTGCGCCGCGCGCGCTGTTTCCGGTCATGCCCGGCAATAGCGACTTGTGCTTCGAGTGGCACGGGCCGATCGCCGGCGCCATCGAGCATCTGAATAAACATGGCGTTACGGTCGAGCTCGGTCCAGTCGAGCGCTTTGGTGCGCGTGGGCCCGGGACCAGCGTCTACTTTCGCGATCCCGATGGATCGCTTATGGAGTTCATGTCGTACCAGACGACGTAAAAGGGTGAAACACATGATTGGACGGCTCAACCATGTGGCGATCGCGGTCAGTGATCTCGCGGCCGCCACGGCGGTCTATCGCGATACGCTGGGCGCGAAGATCAGCGCGCCGCAAGCCGAACCCACGCACGGCGTGACGGTGGTGTTCGTTGAACTGCCCAACACCAAGATCGAATTGCTCGAACCGCTGGGTGAGGGATCGCCGATTGCGAAGTTCATCGAGCGCAATGCCGGCGGCGGCATCCATCACATTTGCTACGAGGTGGACGACATCATCGCGGCGCGCGACAAGCTGATCGCCAGCGGCGCACGCGTGCTGGGATCGGGTGAGCCGAAGATCGGCGCGCATGGCAAGCCGGTGCTCTTTCTTCATCCCAAGGATTTCCTAGGGACGCTGGTCGAACTCGAACAAGTCTAGGGATTTTTTCGCGATGACGCTTTCGCTCGATCGGCGCGCGGTGATCTTTGGAGCGATAGCAGGTTTCGTCACCGGGCCTGCGTTGGCGCGTCGCGCCGATCCGGCAAAGGTTACGGTGGTATCGTTCGATTTGATCCGCCCGAGCCAGGGCGCGGTCGGCATGCGCGAAGTTGCAACGAAAGTCGCCGAGGTGAGAGATCTCGCCCGGAAACCAGACAAACTCGGCAAGTTTCTGTTGAAGGAGGCGCTGCCCGTGGTACGCGGTCCAGGTGGCGCGCTGCACTTGATCGATCATCATCATGTCGGCCGCGCACTGTGGGACACGGGCCGGCGCGAGGCGCACGTCGAGACGATGGCCGATCTGTCGATGTTGGCGCCAGCAGCGTTCTGGCCGGAGATGGATAAGCGCGGATGGCTTCATGCCTACGATGCGCGTGGCATCGCCATCGAGCCTTCGAAGCTGCCACAGCATGTCAAGGATCTAGGCGATGACGTGTACCGCAGCCTCGCCGGTGCAATCCGTCAGCGCGGTGCGTTCACCAAGACGGTCACACCGTTTTCGGAGTTCAGATGGGCGGATTTCCTGCGGTCGCGCATTCCACTTTCAACCGTCGAGCGCGATTTCGAGGGCGCGGTAAAGCAAGCGTCAACGCTCGCGCGTTCGTCCGATGCTTCGAAGTTGCCAGGGTTTGTGGGAAGGTGATGAGTTTCTCGATGCGAAAGCGATTACTTCACCAACTCCGCGGTGGCTGCAATCGCGGCGGCAGACTTTCGCTGCTCGCGGGGACAACTACCACGGTGCGCTGATCAGCTTGCCGATAACACCGCCCGCAGCTTTGCGGCGTTTGCGCTTAAAACGTCAGCCTTCGCCATGACGCCGGTATGCGGCCGCAGCGCGATGCCGTCGTGCCGCGGCATGATGTGAAAATGCAGGTGAAATACAACTTGGCCACCGGCTGCCTCGTTGAACTGCTGCACGGTGATGCCAGTGGCACCGAACGCCTTCAACTGCGCGCGCGCAACCAGCTGGACAGTGCGCATACAAGCTGCCAGTAGCGCCGGGCTGGCGTCGAGCAAGTTGCGTGCGGGCGTCTTCGGGATGACAAGCGTATGTCCGTCGCAACGCGGCATGATATCCATGAAAGCCAGTGTCTCGGCATCCTCGAAGACCCGTTCCGCTGGCAGCGTGCCAGCAAGGATCTTTGCGAAAACATTCTGCTTTTCATAGGCCATGCCGGCATCTCGTACGATTGGTTAAGATTCGACCCAAAACCGGTCTTGATTGAATTCAACGTGCGACGAAATGATTTCAAGTTTTCGGCGATAAACGCACTTGTTTCAACCCTGTCTTAGGACCGTGCTGATATCGCTCAGTCTAATAGCTTACGCGGTCCGGGGTCAAAGCTACAATGCGCATGCTGCCATCGCCAAAACAGCGGATCAATCGAGCCGCATTGCGCCAGGCAAGGATCGGCGTGACAGCCGGCATGCTGCTGGGCCTCGGCCTCAATGGTTACAGCGAATTGCCGATGTCGGTCATTCACGCGACGCTGGATGCAGAGCTTTCACCGCTGCAGATCCATGAGCAGATGTCTCAGGGTGAATATCGGGTCGCCATGCATTGTCCGATGAAAAACAATCGCGTGAGCTACCATGTGCACGCGGCAAACGCTGGTGGCGCACACATGGCGCTAGAGTGGATCATGCCGGCGTGCCAGCTTTCGCAGCTGGCCAAATCCAGCGACGCCACGCACGGCAAGGCCTGGTTCACCGGTGAGTTTTTGTGCGAGAGCAACTCCTACAAGAAAACGATGAACATTGCAGCTGGCAGCCTTCGGGAGGCGACGAACCGTGCCCGGGCCGCGGCAATAGGATGCCACGTCGAAACCGTCGATCAAACCCGTTGTCCTACCTACGGTCCGTTCTGCGATCGTCTATCGGAGGACTTCCGGCATGAGGCCGAGCTATCGGCACACCGTTTGCTGCGTTAACCCGCCGCTACCAAGCGATCGGCTTGCGGCTGTCGAAAAAACCGCCCGATGGACCATCGTCCGGCAACGTGGCAAGCCACACGGCCGTATCGGCGCCTTCCGCAACCGTTCGCGTTGCTTCAGGGCCACCCATATCGGTCTTGACCCACCCGGGGCTCATCGCGTTGACCTTGATGTTGCCCGGCCCGAATTCGGCAGCGGCGACGCGGGTCAGCGCGTTGAGAGCGGCCTTCGATATGCGGTAGCCGGGATAGCCGGCCCCCATGTCCTTCAGTTGACCCAAAGTCGATGACATGTTGACGATGCGGCCATAGCTGCGTTCTTTCATCAGGGGGGCCACCGCTTGAATCATCCGCAGGGGTCCAAGCGTGTTGGAACGAAACAGCGCCTCGACCTCCGCCGGGTCGATCTCCAGAAGGAGTTTAGTTTTGTCGGTCAGGATGCCGGCATTGTTGACGAGAACATCGATCCGGCCGAAGAACGAATTCGCCTCGGCGACACCCTTGGCGATGCTGGCTTGATCGTTGACGTCGAGCTGAACGACCGGTGCATCGAGCCCTTCCGATCGTAAGCTCTCGGCGGCTTCCTGGCCTTTTGCCAGATCACGTGAGCCGATAACGGCGATGATGCCCAACCGGGCCAGCTGCCGGGCAATTTCGAGGCCGATGCCGCGATTAGCGCCAGTAATCAGTGCAACCCGCGTCTCGGCCATGATGAGCTCCTGTGCTTTGCGTTCAGTATAGCACGACCGCCGATTGCTGAAGTGGTCCTCAGCTTGGCGGGTCGATGGCCGGATCTACCAAATGATCTCAACGCTCAGATCAGAGAAATGGGGGTCTCTGGTCGCGATCGGCATGCCAGAAAGTTGTGCTTGAGCGGCCAGCATGCGATCGAACGGATCGCGGTGCTCACTCGCGAGGCTGCCCGCACGCTGGCCGTGCTCCATTGTAATGTCGAGCGGGCGGAAGCCCTGCCCGGCGACCACCTGAGCTAGGCGATGCGCCACGCCGAGCGCCTGAGGAAGCTTGCCCAAGCGTGCCTTGGTTGCGATCTCCCAGGCACTAGCGGCACTGACATAGACATCGTTTCCGGTGTCTGCGATCAAGCGGCGTACTCGGAGCGAAAGCTGGATGTCGCCGTCGAGCCACCACAGCAGCGCGTGCGTATCGAGGAGCAGTTTCACTTTTTCGTGCGCCGTGATTTGCGGGCGAGCAACTCTTTCCCTTCCCAGCCAGCGAGTTCATCCGCCGGTAACGGATCGAAGAATGCATCTGTGGTTGAGGCTTGCCCCTTGTACAATCCAAACGCCCGCTTCGGCCTGACGTCACCGATTGCAACGAGCTTGACCGCAGGGGTGTCGCGCCGGGCGATGATCACTTCCTCGCCAGCTTCCGCCCGCTCGATCAGCTTTGAAAGCTGTGTCTTGGCTTCATGAACCGTATAGGTTGGCATGCGGCATCTCCTAGCTAAGTAGCTTAGCTAATATCCGCAAAGCGTTCAAGGCAGCAAACAGAAGCGGGGCCGGATCTTGCGATCAGGCCCCGTCAGCGCGATCTAAAACCGCGTAGCTCAGTTCTTCGTCTTATCGACCAGCGCTTTTTCCTTGATCCACGGCATCATGCCGCGCAACTTGGCGCCGACTTCTTCGATGCCGTGCGCATCGTTGAGACGGCGGGTTGCCTTGAACTTCGGTTGGCCAGCCTTGCACTCGCGGATCCATTCGGTGGTGAAGGCGCCGGACTGGATGTCCTTGAGGACGCGCTTCATCTCGGCGCGGGTCTCTTCGGTGATGATGCGCGGACCGGTCACGTACTCGCCGAACTCAGCGGTGTTCGAGATCGAATAGTTCA